>JAJQIE010000297.1 GCA_021199395.1 Lachnospiraceae bacterium
GAAATCGGTATTGGATCCCCAATCCCCAGGTTATAAAATTCGTAGACATCCGCCATATATTTCTGAAAGCTGTCTGCCTTATTTACCACAAGTACGACCGGCTTGCGCGAACGCCTGAGCATATCCGCCACCTTCGCATCCGCGTCTACCAGCCCCTGCCTGCAGTCGACCAGAAAAATGATCACATCCGCCGTATCAATCGCGATCTGCGCCTGCTCGCGCATCTGAGAAAGCATGATATCCCTGCTGTCCGGCTCAATACCGCCGGTATCTATCAGTGTAAAGCTCAGGTTCAGCCAGTCTACATCCGCATAGACACGGTCTCTGGTCACTCCCGGCGTATCCTTTACAATTGATATGTTCGATCCCGCAAGGGCATTAAACAGCGTGGACTTTCCTACATTCGGTCTTCCGACAATCGCCACAATCGGTTTACTCATCTTTTCCTCCTTCAGTTTTCAAGCCCTAAAACCGCCGCAACTAAATCGCGTCCGTCTGATTCTACAATACGGATATGGATTTGTAAAGCTTTTTCCAGATCCCTTACGCTCACGTCATCGAGAAACACCCATTCTCCGCTGCGGAGCATATTGCACGGCAAAAGCAGCTCTCCGCCAAGCCTCTGTCCCTTCAGCTGCGCAAGCAGATCCGCTCCCGTGATCAGCCCGGATACAGTAATCTTCTCGCCAAAGAAATCATTGCGAATCTCATACACATGGCAGCGGATGTTCGGGTACTGCCGACAAATCCTGTCACACAGCCGCTTCAGATACGGTCCGGCGAGCTGCCCCGTCGCCAGAGAGACCTCGCGAACCGCGTTTTCGGGCGCTTTTTCCGCATCCGCAGCCGCATCATGCCGTTTTGCAGAAGCCCCGCTTTTTGCGGAATATCCGGCGTTTTGCAGCTTTCCAAGCGCTTCCTCTGTCTCCTCGCAAAGCAGCCGCATCATGCCAACACCGTTCTCCAGCTGCAGATAGCCATCATATCGGTCTGCCTCCGGGAACGGACGTCCGGCAAGAATGTACCATTCATCCGACGCATGTATAAAATGCAGCCCATATTTCACATAAAGCTTCTCCTGCCAGGACTCGATACAGTCAATCACGCGTTCCGCGTCCGCCGGCGTAAACGCATTCAGCGGGTAAAGGCCGTCCCGATATTTTGTCAGACCGACCGGAACGACCGATACGCTGCGCAGATAAGGCAGATATTTTATCAGCTCGCGTATGGAATACTCCAGCTCATCGCCGTCATTGATCCCACGGCAGAGCACGATCTGGCCATTCATCTCTATTCCCGCGTCCGCCAGACGCCGCACCTTCTGAAAAATATCCCCGGCAAAGCGGTTGCGAAGCATTTTGCACCTTAGCTCCGGGTTCATTGTGTGAAACGAGATATTGATCGGCTCCAGACGGTACAGGATAATGCGGTCAATATCATGGTCGCTCATATTCGTCAGAGTCACATAATTTCCCTGTAAAAAAGAGAGACGGGAATCATCATCCTTAAAATAGAGTGTTTCCCGCATTCCCCTGGGCATCTGATCAATAAAGAAGAAAATACAGTGATTCCTGCAGGAGCGATATTCATCCATCAGTGAGCTCTCAAACGAGATTCCGAGATCCTCCTCATATTCCTTTTCAATCTCCAGCTCCCATTCTTCCCCATCCGCTTTGCGCACCTGCACGGTCAGGTACTCATCATTGATCAGGTAGCGATAATCAAAGACGTCTTCCATCTCCTGCCCGTTTACAGCCAGCACCGTATCCCCCGGAGCCAGCTCCAGCTCCGCGGCGATACTGCCCGCTTCTATATCCTTTATGATATGCCCTGTTCTCTTTTTCTTCATATTATCGAAAGCTCCAGTTGTGGCGTCCCGTCATCCCATCCGTATTTTAGAAAGAAGCTCATGAATCTTCGCCGTAGGACTCTCAATATTGCTCAGCGTAGAATCGTGATTCAGCGCTTCAATGATCGTAGCCAGAAACTTTGTCATATCCGCTTCCGCATACCAGGGCTTTGTCAGAAGCTCCGGAATCCGATAATGAAGGTTGGTCGTCACCACCTTCGTAATATATCCCTTCTCATAGCTTTCATCAAACTTCTTCAGCCCATCCGTAAACAGTCCAAACGTCGTACATACAAACACGCGCTTCGCGCCGCGCTCTTTGACCTGCCTGGCGACGTCGAGCATGCTCTCGCCGGAGGAGATCATATCGTCCACAACGATCACGTCCTTCCCCTCAAGAGAATCGCCGAGGAATTCATGCGCAACGATCGGGTTCTTGCCATTTACGATCACAGAATAGTCGCGTCGCTTGTAAAACATCCCCATGTCTACGCCAAGGATGCCGGAAAAATAGACTGCCCGGCTCATCGCGCCCTCGTCCGGGCTGATAATCATCAGATGGTCGTTGTCGATCTGAAAATCCTCTACATTGTCGACCAGAGCTTTCAGGAACTGATAGGTAGGCATAAAGGAGTCAAAACCGCTCAGCGGAATCGCGTTCTGCACACGGGGATCGTGCGCGTCAAAGGTAATAATATTCGTAACGCCCATCTCTTCGAGCTCCTGAAGGGCAAGCGAACAGTCCAGAGATTCCCGCTTGGAGCGTTTGTGCTGCCGTCCTTCATATAAAAACGGCATCACGACATTGATTCGCTTTGCCTTTCCGTTAGCCGCAGAGATAATGCGCTTTAAATCCTGAAAATGATTGTCCGGGGACATATGGTTCACATGTCCGCAGACCGTATAGGTCAGGCTGTAATTGCAGACATCGACAAGAATATACAGATCCGTACCCCGGACGGAGTCATTGATCTGGCCCTTTCCTTCTCCCGTCCCAAACCGCGGGCAACTGCCGTCAAGCAGATACGTATCCGCAATATACCCCGGCTGTGAAATGACATTTCTGTTTTCCGGCTTCAGATGGCTGTTTTTTCTGGATTCTACCAGACATGCATCCACTGCCGCACCAAATTCACGGCACCCTTCCAAAGCTGCGATTTTAAGTGGTCCAACGGGCAGAATCTGATCCAGCGTTTCTACTTCAGACATAAATTTCCTCTCTTTCGTGAATATGGTTTTTTCCAGAAAAAGTATAGCATCATGCGTTCTGCGAGTCAAGATTTATGGTCAGAAATGCGGCGAGATTCCCGCGTTTCCCATGGGATGCCCGGTGTGAAAAGAAAATATCGGGATTACAGCAGGTACACAGATCCGTCACCAGGATCCGCTCCGGGCGCACACCTGCGCGGAGAAGATTCCGGCGGCAGGCCTCCCATAGATTCAGCTGATATTTTTCTTCGTTCTTACGTTCAAAAAGGGAAGGCCACAGCTCCTTTGGGTACCGCTCCCGGAATATCCCTACCACATCCTCGCTCACCTCATAGCAGTCCTGACAGATAGATGGGCCGATGGCGGCAATCAGATCCGATGGCTCTGTACCGTAGGCCTTTTGCATCTTATTTACCGTAACGCCGGCGATGTTATTCACCGTGCCGCGCCATCCCGAATGGGACAGGCCGATGGCGCGGTGCGCCGGATCCACAAAATAGAGCGGAACACAGTCCGCATAGAACGTAGCCAGGACGACGCCCGGCGTATTTGTGACCAGGCCATCGACATCCGTGTAATCCAGTTCCCGCAGATAGCCCATGCCGCAGTCCTTTTCCGTCGCCTCGCGCACATTGGTCGTATGGGTCTGACAGGAAAACACCATGCGGTCACAGGAAAAGCCCGCAGCCTCCGAAATCCTCCGAAAATTTTCCGACACCCGTTCCGGGTCATCCCCTCTGGTATAGCTCAGGTTCATCGTAGCAAGCTCATTCTCGCTCACCCCGCCAAGTCGGCTGCTGAATGCGTGAGTCACAAATGAAATGCGCTCAAGCTCCGGGAACGTGAAATAGAGTACGCCGTTCTTCAGGTTCGCCCGCATATGACCGCCATTCTTTTTACGTATCAGCTCTTCCATTTCATCCCTCCTTCCGCTTCCAGGCGCTCTCATTCTATGCGCTCTTCAGAAACCGTCCCGGATAAGCCGGAAGCGTTTTCAGCCATTTTACCGCATCCAGAACGCGTCACGGATTATTTGGGCATCCTCCCCGTCAATGGCAACGACATCAAATCTAACCGGCTGACTTTCCGGAAAGCGGCTCTCCATCAGATACCACCGCGCGACACGGATAATCCGCTGCTGCTTCCTGACGTCTACCGCTTCGGAGGCGGTTCCGCTCTGACTGTTTTTACGGTACTTCACTTCTATAAAAACAAGATATCCCTGATGCCAGGCAATCAGATCAATCTCACCCATCCGGCAGCGATAATTGCGGCGGATCATCCGATATCCCTGTTTCTCCAGATATTCAGCGGCAAACGATTCATATTCCGTACCTACCGCGCGTTTGTTCATGCGGTATCCTCCGTATCTGCGATGAAGTTTTTTATAAATGTTTTCCGGTGTATCGGCGACGGTCCATATTTCTTCAGCGCTTCAATGTGCGCGGCGGAGCCATAGCCCTTGTGCGAGGCAAAGCCATATTCCGGCATGAGCTTATCGTATTCCACCATAAGCCGATCCCTTGTCACCTTGGCCATCACGCTGGCTGCAGCGATAGAAAGGCTCTTTCCGTCTCCTCCGATAATCGGCACCTGCCGATAAGGGATAAGGGGGATTGTAACCGCGTCATTTAACAAAACCACAGGCTGCGGGTCCAGCATGGAAACAGCATCCCGCATAGCCTCATAGGTCGCCTGCAAAATATTAATCTCATCGATCCGCTGCGGCGACGCCATGCCAACGCCCCACGCAATCGCTTTACTTCGTATCTCATCAAAAAGCTCGTCCCGCCGTGCGGCTGTGAGCTTTTTCGAGTCATTCAGATACAGGATTTCGCAATTCTTAGGAAGAATCACAGCGCCTGCCACTACAGGCCCCGCGAGCGGTCCCCGCCCCGCCTCATCGATACCGCAGACCAGTCCGAGCTCCTCATATTCATGCTCATAAACGCGCATGCTCTCCAGGCGTTCTCTCTCCGCACCGAGGCGCTCCAGCTTTTTCCTATATTGCGCAATCAGACCGGAGACTCCGCTTCGGCTGTCGCTTCCATATATCTGGAAGAGCTGCAAAAGCTCCGATTCCCCGGCCTGTACGAATTCACTTTTTATCTCTTTTATTGATTTCATCCTCTCACCCGATCAGTCCAAATGAGGAAAGCGGCCAGATACGCAGGAGGGCTTTCCCGATAATCTCATCCCGCGAAATATTCCCAACGCTCGGCTCCCGGCTGTCCGTACTGTCGTTGCGATTGTCTCCCAGCACAAAATATTCCTGCTCGCCAAGGGTGATTTCCGAGGCAGCCAGTCCCGGATTGTCAATTTCTTCATATCCGTAGGATTCCTCCAGCACTTCACCGTTAATATAAATCAGGCCGTCTCTGATCTGAACCGTCTCCCCCGGCAGCCCGATGATACGTTTGATATAGTAGGTATCCTCCTGATACTGGAACGGAAATACAATCACATCAAAGCGCTGCGGATCTGTAAAACGATAGGATATCATATCGACAATCAGCTGATCTCCATCATTCAGAGCCGGATACATGGAACCCCCGCGAACCTCCGTGCGCTCCCCCACGTAATTCACGACCAGATATACCGCGCAGCAGATAACCACAGTATACAGAATCCAGCTTATCGCCTCACGGACAATGCTTTTTTTCTTTTTTTCGCCCTTCTTCAATCGCTCTTCCCCTCAGAACACATCCCTTTTACTGATGTGTCAAAAATCCGATGCTGCCAAGCGGCCAGATACGCACCCATGCCTTGCCAACGATGGAATCGCGGCTCACATTGCCAACCCTCTCCGTCCGGCTGTCCGTACTGTTGTTGCGGTTGTCTCCCAGCACAAAGTATTCATCCTCTCCCAGCGTGATTTCTTCTTCGGCCCGTCCGGGATTTTCTATGGTTTCCTTGCCGTAATCCTCCTCCAGAAGCTCGCCGTTGATGTAGATATTTCCCTCATCGTCAATACGAACCGTCTCTCCGGGAAGCCCGATGATCCGTTTAATATAATACTCGCTGGAATCCTCATAAGGCTGGAAAACGATAATGTCAAATCGCTCCGGATCCCCAAAACGGTAGGAGAGCTTCTCTACGATCAGATTGTCGCCGTCAATCAGCGTATTATTCATGGAGCTTCCGTCCACAACCGTCCTCTGTCCGACAAAGTGAAGAATCAGCCATGTCGCCACAATGACAAATGCTATATAAAAGATCCAGCTCAGAATCTCCTTTTTCGGATCCACTTTTTTCTCCTCGTCCCCGGTATTTCCTTTTTCCTGTTTTTTGCTCATATCATCCACCATCTTCCTTTGTCTGTTTATTCTGCATGAGGCGGCTGCTCCAGTGTAATACGCCCAATCCGGCCGCTTCGGAAATCATCAAGAAACAATGCGGCTGCTTTCGGGTAATCCGGTTCCCCGCCCTTTTGGATGCATCCGCGCACTCTGGCTATCTCTCCTAAGAATACCACCGGTTCCTTCCCTTCGTCAATGGAAAATCGCGCGGAAAGGAGTCCGGGATAATATTCACGGATATACGCTATCACCCATAGGGAAAGCTCCTCCGGCTGTATCAGCTCCTCACGGATGGAGCCAAGCGCGGCAAGCTTCTGCCCGACCTCCGGATCATCAATCTTAGGCCAGAGAATCCCCGGCGTATCCAGAAGCTCAACGCCTTTGTTCAGGCGAATCCACTGCTTTCCCCGCGTTACACCGGGCCTGTTTCCGGTTTTTGCGCAGGCTTTTCCTGCAAAGGAATTGATAAAGGTAGATTTCCCGACATTCGGAATCCCCGCTACCATAGCCCGCACGGGACGATTCAGAATCCCTCTTTTCCGATCCCGTTCCATTTTTTCACGGCAGGCCTCCATAATCACGTTCTGAATTTTCTTCATGCCCGCGCCTGTTCTGGAATTGACCGCCGCGGCCAAAAGCCCCCTGCTTTTAAAATAATCCTCCCACAGACGGTTCTGCTTTTCATCGGCGATATCCGCCTTGTTCAGCAGAATCACACGGGATTTGTTTTTTCCAAGCTCATCTATGTCCGGATTCCGCCCGGACTGCGGGGCCCGCGCATCGGTCAGCTCAATTACCAGATCGACCAGCCGGATGTCTTCCTGCATCATACGCTTTGCCTTCGTCATGTGTCCGGGATACCACTGATATGCCATTGTCATTTTCACTCCCCGCCCTGTCGGCGTTTTTTGTCCGCTGCATCACATCTGAAAAACCGAAGCATAAAGCATCCGCATCCATCAGTCGAGAAATCCTCTGTGCTCCGACGGAGAAAGTACAAACCATACCTTCCCCTCAATATAATCACTTTTTACGACACCGACATCCGCAAAACGGCTGTCCTCACTGTTATTGCGGTTATCACCGAGCACAAAATACTCTCTGTCTCCGAGCGTTATCCCATCTTCGGCCATTCCGGCGTTCGTAATAGCGGGATAGCTCTTTTCCTCCAGATATACGGCTCCATCGATATAAATCATACCGTCTTTGATCTGTACAGTCTCTCCCGGCAGGCCGATCACGCGTTTGATGCTGGTATAAGCGGTACTGCTTCCATTCGGCTTGAAGGCGATCACATCGCCGCGCTCCGGAGAGCCGAACTGGTAGACCAGCGTATTTAAAAGAACCGTATCGCCTCCGGAAAGCGTTGTGTCCATCGACTGGCCGATGTTCGTCCTTGTCTGTCCGAAAAAGTATACCACAACATAAGCAAACAGGATAACTACCAGAATTTCAAAGGTCCACAAAAGTATGTTCCGAATCACGGATTTTTTCTTTTTCTTCACCGGATTCCTCCTTACTTACAGGAAACGACATTCGTCGTTTCCTTTTGCGCCGGAAATTCAAAAAGGGAGAATACATAATGTAATCTCCCTGATCCGATCCTTATTTCACCAGCTCTTTTACCTTCGCTCTCTTTCCTACGCGCCCTCTCAGGTAATTCAGCTTCGCGCGTCTGACTTTACCGCGACGGATAACTTCTACCTTCTCAACGTTCGGGGAATGCAGCGGCCAGGTTTTCTCAACACCGACACCATTTGAAATCTTACGGACTGTGAAAGTCGCTCTCACGCTTCCGCCCTGCTTTTTCATCACAATTCCTTCAAAAACCTGAATTCTCTCACGGTTTCCCTCTTTGATCTTTCCGTAAACTCTGACTGTATCGCCTACGGAGAACTGCGGTGCCTCAGCCTTCAGCTGAGCTTCTTCGATGTTCCTGATAATATCGTTCATTGTGTGCCTCCTTAATATACTGGATGTTCTTAATACCCGCACTCAGAATAACTCCGGCGCTTCTGTAACAGAGGACCATCTCTTTTCACAACGCAAATTAGTGTATCATGATTCATGACAAAATGCAAGAAGTTTTCCCAAAAAATCCTTCTGTTCCTCTGTCAGACTGTACCCGCTCCTGTTATTCAGCACATCCAGCAGGAATTTTCGGTCCGCTTTATCAAATGCAACGGTTTCCAGAAGCTCCGGACGGGTTTTTAATGTACGGAGCAGGGACTGGTTCCGCCGCCAGCGGTCCACATTCCCATGATGCCCGGATAAAAGCACCGGAGGAACCGCCTGTCCCCTCCAGATCTCCGGCCGGCTGTACTGCGGATACTCCAAAAGCCCGTCCGAAAAGCTCTCCGACTGTCCGGAATCGGCATTGCTCAGCACGCCCGGAACCATACGGGCAATGGCATCCATCATAACCATAGAGGGAAGCTCCCCGCCGGTCAGGACATAATCGCCAATGGATACCTGATCCGTCACGATCGCGTCCAGAACCCGCTCGTCAATCCCCTCATAATGTCCGCACAGAAAAATCAGATCTTTTTCGTTCGCAAGCTCCAAAGCCATTTTCTGGTTAAACACACGCCCCTGCGGAGTCAGGTAGATCAGGCGCGGGGGCACTGCGGATTTTCGCATCTCTCCACATTCCAGAGTCTGCTCCGGACTGATCTCAGGCGCTGTGCATATTTCCGCTTCAAGCTCCTTTTTCGGCCGACTGCCTTCCATCCGATGGATCAGTTCTTCGTAAGCACGGCAGACCGGCTCCGCCTGCATGACCATACCCGCGCCGCCGCCGTAGGGATAATCGTCGATTCTTCCATTTCCGGTGACGGAATAATCGCGGATATTAATCGTTTCCAGGGTGATCAGTCCTTTAGCGATCGCGCGTCCGATAATACTCGTATTCATACCCTGCTCAATCATTTCCGGAAACAGAGTCATCACATAAAAATTCATTCCAGAAGCCCCTCCAGCAAATGCACAAGCATCGTACCACCCTCAATACTGACATCCAGAATACACTGCCGGATCGCCGGGATCAGCACCTGACGCCCGTCGGCAAGAGTCGCCTCATAAACATCGTTCGCCCCGGTCTGCAGCACATCTGTCAGCTCGCCGAAATAATAGCCCTTCCCACCGCCATCATCCGGGGAGACTTCCGCGCGGTCTGATAAAACCTCTTCATCCGTATATATTTTTAAACCGATCAGATCCGCTATAAAATATTCCCCTTCTTCAAGCTTCACCGCGTCCCTGCGCGTCACATACAGCGCACAGCCCCGGAAATTTTCAACATCCTCGATCCGATCCAGCCCCCGAAACTTCAGAATTACAAGATTTTTAAAAAACCTTACCCGTTCGATCTCCACCGGACGCATATCCGCCGAAGAAGCTCCCGCGCGCGGCGCGTGCTTTGTCTCAAGCAATACGGATTTCAGCTTTTTAAATCTCGCCGGATCGTCCGTCGTCGGGAAAACCTTGACCTCCCCTGCAAGGCCATGCGTGGAGGTCACAGCGCCTACCTGCAATAATTCCTGCATAAATTATTCTCCTGCCACTTTGAAAAAAGGAGCTGTCGGATTCAACAGCCCCCTGTCCACTATCCCTGAGCAGAGACAGCCTCCGCCTCATACTCAGAAATATAGGAAACGGCAAAAGTAAATTTGTCGTTTCCTTTATCTTACTGTAAAATGTCCACAACGACCTTTTTATCTTCCCTGGTCGCCGCTGCCTTTACGACAGAGCGGATAGCCTTCGCGATCCTCCCTTGCTTGCCGATAACCTTTCCCATATCAGAAGGGGCAACCTTTAATTCCAGGACAAGCGTTTTGTCGCTTTCCTTTTCGGTAACCTCCACCTCATCCGGATGCTCAACCAGAGATTTTGCAATTACTTCCAGTAGCTCTTTCATATCTGCTCACCTCGAATTGAAACGTTATTTTTCGATACCGGCCAGCTTGAAAAGCTTCCCGACTGTCTCAGTCGGCTGAGCTCCGCTTGCAAGCCACTTCTTTGCCAGTTCTTCGTTGATCTTGAACTCGCTCGGATCAGTGTTCGGATTGTAAGTACCGAGTTCTTCGATACATCTTCCGTCTCTTGGAGATCTTGCATCTGCTACAACGATTCTATAGTATGGATTTTTCTTTTTACCCATTCTTCTTAATCTGATCTTTACTGCCACTTCATTCACCTCCTGTATTTTCTGTATTATTTAAAAGGGAAGTTTTAACTTACCTCTTTTAGCTCCTTTGCCTCCGAACATTCCGGAATATTGCTTCATCATCTTGCGACTCTGTTCAAACTGCTTTACCAGCCGGTTTACCTCGCTGATATCTACGCCGGCGCCCGCGGCGATCCTTCTCTTTCTGGAAAGATTCAGGATGTCCGGATTCGAGCGTTCCTTAGGCGTCATGGAATATATGATCGCCTCGATCCGCGCCATCTGCTTTTCATCGATGGCATCCTCCAGCTGCTTCATCTGTGAACCGCCGATCCCCGGCATCATATTGAGCACGCTGGATATCCCGCCCATGTTTTTCATCTGGTTCATGCTTTCGAGATAATCATCAAAGCCAAACTGGGCCTTGCGGAGCCGCTGCTCCATCGATCTGGCTTTTTCCTCGTCAATATTCTCCTGCGCTTTCTCAATCAGGGAGAGGACGTCGCCCATCCCCAGTATCCGGGACGCCATCCGATCCGGATAAAACTGCTCCAGATCCGAGAGCTTTTCTCCCATGCCGACATACAGGATCGGTTTGCCGCAGGTCGCCTTGATCGAAAGCGCCGCGCCGCCCCTCGTATCGCCGTCAAGCTTCGTAAGGATCACGCCGTCAATACCGATCTTCTCCTCAAACATTGAAGCGACATTCACTGCGTCCTGGCCGGTCATCGCGTCAACGACCAGAATCGTCTGATCTACAGCGACGGTATCTTTGATCTCCTGCAGCTCGCGCATCATATCCTCATCAATGTGAAGACGCCCGGCTGTATCCAGAAATACCAGATTCAGGTTGTGCTCTTTTGCATAACGGATGGATTCCTGCGCGATATGCACCGGATTCTCCTTATCCCCAAGAGAAAACACCTCTACGCCCTGCTTCTCGCCATTGATCTCAAGCTGTCTGATCGCGGCCGGCCGATATACGTCGCAGGCGACCAGCAGCGGCCTGCGTCCCTTTGACCTGAACTTGCCTGCAAGCTTGGCTGCTGTGGTGGTCTTGCCCGCGCCCTGGAGCCCGGCCATCATGATCACTGTCACCTCATTCCCAGGGCGAAGCGCTATCTCTGTCGTCTCTGAACCCATCAGAGCCGTGAGCTCGTCATTTACGATCTTTATGACCATCTGCCCCGGATTCAGGCCATTCATAACGTCCTGTCCGATTGCCTTGGCCTCGACAGATTTTACAAACTGTTTTACCACCCTGAAGCTGACATCCGCCTCCAGAAGAGCCATCTTGACCTCTTTGAGTGCGGCCTTTACATCCGCCTCCGTCAACCGTCCCTTGCTGCGCAGATTCTTAAATACATTCTGCAGCTTCTCCGATAAGCTTTCAAAAGCCATTCTATAACTCCTCTAAAATCTGCTCTGACAGTTCAGAAACCTGTCCGACAAATGTCTTTTTATCCATCTCATCCCACTGTGCGGACAGCGCCTGAATCTGCTGCACCTTTTCTCGTATTTTCAGAAAACGCTCCACCAGATGCAGCTTTGACTCGTACTCTTCCAGAAGGCGGTCGCTCCGCTTCACCTGCTCATGCACGCCCTGTCGGCTGATACCAAACATCTGCGCAGCCTCCGAATAGGAAATATCCTCCTGGACAACCGCTTCATAGATGGTTCTCTGATGATCTGTGAGCAGTTCACCATAAAAATCAAACAGCAGAGCCTGCCGCAATACATCGTCCATGTCCATCACCGCCGATTATCATACACGCAAAGCAGGAGCCTGTCAAGTATTTTTTATTGACAGGCTCCTGATAAATATTATTATAAAAACTTACACCGTCTCCAGATTCCCAATACCAAATGAAATCTGCATCAGCACCGGATCCATCTGTGTCGGGGCCAGCTGGATCAGCTTCGTATCATTCTCAATCACGGCCATGCCCATGCTCCATCCGGCCTGGTGGATTCTGGAATCATAGGAAACAAGCATATCGACCTGCTCCCACGGACCCTCGCCGAGATTATAGTTGACCAGAAATTTTCCCGGATCGCGCAGGCCAAGCCAGCCACTGTCTCGCTTACCGCTTAAAATAATCGTGCCGTTCGGTCCTCCATTTTTCGTCCAGGTACAGTAAGGCATGCTTCCGACAAATTTGCCGTCCGCAGTCTCAGCTCTTGTGCCATACAGCGCCGGATCGCCAAAATCCATCCCGTCATCCGATATCTTAAAATAGATTCCCTGATCCGGGTCGTTTACAATCTCGTAGCACATAAAATATTTCCCATTCGGAAGCTGTGTGACAATTGCCATACCGGGACGCCGGTTCCCGTCCGGTATCGCAACCACCAGACGCGGCTCGCCCCAGGTCTTTCCTCCATCTGAGGAAGAGATGACAGCAAGGCACTGGTTCAGGATATGGTCGGTGTGCAGCTTTTCATCCGAATATACCGCAGTAATGTCCCCGTCCGCGTTGAGATAGAGGAACGGCTCCCACACCGGACCCAGGCAGTCCCAGTTGTATTCGACCGGCACTCCGCCATACGCGAACGTGGATCGGTATTCCCATGTCCTTCCGTGATCACGGCTGATGTAAAGTAAAAGCTCCGTCCCGACAAAATCCGGCGCATTGTCCGGCTCAAACGCCTGCATCGGAATCGAGTTCCCCGCAAACAGCAGCGTCCCTTCCGGCAGATCGCCGCACTGCTGCGGCAATTCAAACAGAACCGGCTGGAATCGCATGCCCCATCCGTTTTTCGTATCCTCGACCTCGCTGAGCTTCTCCCAGGTCTTCCC
>JAJQIE010000207.1 GCA_021199395.1 Lachnospiraceae bacterium
CTGGATGCGGTGTTTCAGGATATTCGTCCGGATGCGGTCAAGATTGGGATGGTTCCCTCACCAGAGATGGTGGAGGTGATCGCGGAATGTCTCCGGAGATACAAGGCCGGGAATGTTGTCGTGGATCCTGTTATGGTGGCGACGAGCGGCGCGCAGCTTTCGAAGGACAGCGCGATTTCGCGGATACGGGACGAGCTCTTTCCGCTTGCGACGGTTATCACTCCAAATATTCCGGAGACGGAGGCTTTATCCGGCAAAAGAATCCGGACAGCTTCTGATATGGAACAGGCTGCGCGGTATCTGGGCGAGACCTTTGGGACGGCAGTGCTCTGCAAGGGCGGACACAGAATTATGGATGCAAATGATCTGCTGTATCAGTGCGACAGAAAGAAAAAAAGGGAGGAGCCGGTAGCCGGGCAGACGGGAAACCAGATGGTGCATCGTGTGGAAGCGGAGAAAATATGTCAAACGGCGGAACAGACGGGAAGCTTCACATGGTTTTACGGTGAACGGATTGAGAACCCGAATACACACGGGACCGGCTGCACTCTGTCCAGCGCGATTGCTTCCAACCTGGCCAAAGGACAATCCCTAGAGGAAGCCATCCGGAACGCAAAGGCATATCTTTCCAGGGATTTGGCCGCAATGCTGGATCTGGGCGAGGGCTCCGGACCTCTGAATCATATGGCCTAAACAGCTTTGCCCGATGCGCTGGCAGGAAAGAGCAGAATCGGGAATACGCGGACGGAAAATCACAGAGAGGGGTACATAGACAGGAAAACACAGGAAAAGCATAGAGGAGAAAAACATGGAACGAAATTATACGACACAGATGGATGCCGCCCGCCGCGGCATTGTCACACCGGAGATAGAGACAGTGGCCAAAAAGGAGCAGATGCCGATTGAAAGGCTGATGGAGCTGGTAGCCTGCGGTAAGGTGGTGATTCCGGCGAACAGGAATCACAAATGTCTGAACCCGGAGGGCGTCGGGTCGATGCTCCGCACAAAGATTAATGTAAATCTGGGCGTCAGCCGCGACTGCAAGGACTATAACATTGAGATGGAGAAGGTGATGTCCGCCGTGAACATGGGGGCGGAGGCGATCATGGATCTCTCCAGCCACGGAAATACCAGTCCCTTCCGCTGCAAGCTGACGCGGGAATGTCCGGCAATGATCGGTACGGTTCCGGTTTACGACAGCGTGATTCACTATCAGCGCGATCTGGATTCCCTGACCGCGCAGGATTTCATTGAGGTGGTGCGGCTTCACGCGCAGGAGGGTGTCGATTTTGTTACCCTGCACTGCGGCATTACGCGCAAGACGATTGATCAGATCCGCGGGCATAAACGCAAGATGAATATCGTCTCCCGCGGCGGTTCCCTGGTGTTTGCATGGATGTGTATGACTGGGAATGAGAATCCGTTTTATGAGTATTTTGATGATATTCTGGAGATCTGCCGGGAATATGACGTGACGATTTCCCTTGGAGACGCCTGCCGTCCGGGCTGTCTGGCGGATGCGACCGACGTCTGCCAGATCGAAGAGCTGGTGCGTCTGGGCGAGCTGACAAAGCGGGCATGGGAAAAGGATGTTCAGGTTATGATAGAGGGGCCTGGGCATGTGCCGATGGATCAGATCGCGGCAAATATGAAGGTGCAGCAGACGATCTGCATGGGCGCGCCTTTCTACGTGCTCGGACCTCTGGTGACAGATATCGCGCCTGGATATGATCATATCACATCCGCGATTGGCGGTGCGATCGCGGCGATGAACGGCGCGGCTTTTCTCTGTTACGTGACTCCCGCTGAGCACCTGGCTCTGCCGAATGTGGACGATGTGAAGCAGGGAATCATCGCGAGCAAGATCGCGGCGCACGCGGCGGATATTGCCAAAGGGATTCCAGGAGCCCGCGATATCGACGACCGGATGGCTGAAGCGCGCCGTAAGCTGGACTGGGAAGCACAGTGGGAGTGCGCGATCGACCCGGAGACCGCCAGGGCAATCCGCGCGGATCGTTCTCCTGAGCATGAGGATTCCTGCTCGATGTGCGGCAAATTCTGTGCGGTGCGCAGCATGAACAAGGCGCTGAACGGAGAGCATATTGATATTTTATGATGATGCCAGGATTTCGGAAGCACGAAGTGCAAAGAAATCCGCAGGCATCATCTACCGTAGATGATATTGCCGCGCCTGTGCTTTTATGCTCTGCGATTTGCGCGTAAGGCGGTGCAAGAAGGGCAGGTAATTTCGCGGCAGTTCCTGAGGCGAGAATTACAGTACAAGAGAATGGAAAACGCTGCCGTTCAGCGTTTTCCACAGGAATTCTGTTTTGCCCTGTGCACTGTCCAGCGTCATGTAGCTGTGCTCACTGCCTTCCTTTGGGATCGAGACAGATCCCGGATTCAGATACAGGCAGCCGGCTCCAAAGGATTCCCAGGCCGGGATGTGCGTATGGCCGTGGAGCAGTATGTCTCCGGGCTGCAGCGAGGGCAGCTTTGAGGTATTGTAATGGTGTCCGTGGGTAGCAAAGATCAGGCGGCTGCCCGCGGTCAGAAGGCAATAATCTGCCAGAATGGGGAAATCCAGCACCATCTGATCTACTTCCGTGTCACAGTTTCCGCGAACGCAGAAAATCTGCCGTTTGTGCGCGTTTAACAGAGCGAGCACTTCCTTTGGCGCGTATTCGGCGGGCAGATCATTTCTGGGTCCATGGTACAAAAGGTCTCCCAGCAGGAGCAGCCGATCTGCGCCCTCGCGATCAAAAGCGGCGAGCATATCTCTGCAATAGCAGGCAGAGCCGTGAATGTCCGATGCGATCATGTATTTCATGGTTTTTGTTCCTCCCTGGTCATTTTGGGCTGGTTTTGTGAGAAAATGAAAAAATTCCCCTGTATTATAACGCGGAACGGAAATGAATACAAGCTGTCACACAGGCGAAAGG
>JAJQIE010000232.1 GCA_021199395.1 Lachnospiraceae bacterium
ATCGTAAGCTCTACCGGGCAATGATCCGAACCAAATACCTCCGTATGAATCTTCGCACCCTCCAGACGATCCCGCAGGCAGTCAGACACACAGAAATAGTCAATACGCCATCCCGCATTCTTCTCTCTGGCGCGAAAACGATAGGACCACCAGCTGTAAATTCCCTCCTGATCCGGGTAAAAATACCGGAACGTATCTGTAAAACCGCTCTCAAGCAAATGCGAAAACTTCCCGCGCTCCTCGTCAGTAAATCCGGCATTTTTATGATTTGTCTTTGGATTCTTCAAATCGATCTCCTGATGCGCCACATTCAGATCGCCGCAGAAAATGACCGGCTTCTTTTTCTCCAGACCTTTCAGATACTCCAGAAACGCGTCCTCCCACTCCATACGGTACGGCAGCCGCGCAAGCTCGTTCTGAGAATTCGGAGTATACACTGTCACCAGATAAAAGGCGTCATATTCCAGAGTAATGACCCGCCCTTCCTGGTCATGCTTCTCAATCCCTATCCCATAAGAGACGGAAAGCGGCTCTTTTTTCGCAAACACAGCCGTACCGGAATATCCCTTTTTCAACGCGTAATTCCAATACTGGTAACGATCCAGATCAAGCGAAATCTGTCCCTCCTGAAGCTTTGTCTCCTGCAGACAAAAGACATCCGCGTCCGCCTCATTAAAATAATCCATAAAGCCCTTCTGAACACAGGCGCGCAGGCCATTCACATTCCAAGATATCAGTTTCATATGCTTTTCTACTCCTAAATCCGCTTTTTAACATCTTAACATGACAACTTCCGGAAAACCACCGAAAAGTGCTTGCTATTTACCGCTCTTTCTGTTAAAGTTGTTGAGGATTGGAATGATATCCGATGGTTGTTTTGCAAGTAAATCAAAGAGAGGAAAAAGAAATGAATGATATGGAAAAATGCAGCGGCAGCTGCGCAGATTGTGGGGAAGAATGCGGAGGCGCTACGATCACGCTGACGCTGGATAATGATGAGGTGCTGGAATGTCAGATACTGACTCTATATGAGACGGCCGGGAAAAATTACATCGCGCTGCTTCCGCTGAACGAGCAGGGCATTAACGAGGACGGTGAAGTATTTCTTTACCGTTTCCACGAGGAAAACGGCGTCCCGGTACTGAAAAATATCGAAAGTGATGAAGAGTACGAAGCCGCTTCCGATGGATTTGACGAATGGCTCGATGGGCTTGAGTACGATGAAATGGTGTCTGAAGAAGAGGCAGACGCGCAATAAGCAGTGGGGCGCACAGTATGTATGCGCCCCTTTGTATTTACTAAGGACCTGTCACGAAATAACCGGAGAGTCTTCATATCCGGCATTTTCCCTGTCAGGCAAAATACCCGCCATCAGGCTTCCTCATAAAACACATCCAGAATAAGCTGATACAGGGATTCTTCATCCGCATAAAATTCCGCATAATTGTTCTCGCCAATTATGGACTCGCCGGAGATTGTCAGAATGCTGCTGTCCCCAAAGGTTCCTTCAAGCAACAGCGACGCGAGATAGGTCTCCTCTGATACAGTAATATCCGTCACCATATAGGGCGACGCAATATTATACAGCTCCACGGAAACCGTGATATCGGATCGGATCTGAGACAGAGCCTTTTTGATAAAATTCACAAGGTACTGCTTTTGTCTGGACATACGAAGCGTATTTGCCTCCGCCGTAGCCTTTTCGCCTTCTGAATATCTGCTTCTGACAAATTCCTCCGCCTGATCCCCCAGAAGTAAAACAGTGCTTCCCGCCGTAAAGCTGGGATCCAGATCCGCCATATCCTCTGTTATCACCACTTCAACGCCCCCGATCGCGTCATTCAGGGTGTTGATCGCGGATAGATTAATCGAGGCATATGCGTCTATCGGCATTCCATACAGGAAACGGGAAACAGACTTAGCGGTATTCTCACAGCTCGTATCCTTTCCATTTCCATATGCGTAGGCAAGACAGATCTGCATGGTTTCTGTCCCTACATATTTATATGCTGCATCATAGAGATCTACTTCAGCCATTGTATCGCGCGAAATCGGCAAAAGCGTCATATCCCCTGATGAGGAATCCAGCGCAATGACAAACAGTGAATCTGCCTGTCCGTTTTCTCCCGCGACAGTATCATCCTCTGCCAGCTCCTCCTGATCGATACCCATACAAAGTATACTGATAATATCGTCATTTTTACGATATTTCACGCCATTATATACAACCGTTTCCCCTCCGTCAGAACTCTCAGCCCCGTCAGGCGTCGTGATCTCTACGCCATCAATCGCATCATGGCTTAAAAGCGAACTTTTTCCCATACCTCGTAAAACAAAAAAGGTAACAAGAGCAGATGCCAAAAGCAACAAAAATACAAATAGCACGATGAGCAAGCCACGCAGCTTTCGCGAACGTTTTTTCGGCTGATTCCGCGACTGACCATGACTGCTGTGACTCGAATGATTGCCGTGGCTTGAATGACTGCTATGACTCGAATGATTGCTGTGACTTGAATGACTGCTATGATGGCTTTCGTCATTACTGTGCTCACTATAGCCATGCTCACTGCGATTATGCTCACCATGGCTATGTTCACTGTGACCGTTTTCTCCATGACTGTGGCTGCTATGGTGATGCTCTCCGTGATGATTGCTGGTGTGATGATGTTCCCCGTGGTGATTTCCGCTATGGCCGGATTTTCCATGCTCATCCTCAGACGCAGTTTTCAGTTCAGCCCAGATTTTAGATTCCGGCATGCTGGCAGCCCCCAACTTGCCCTTCCTTGCAGGCACCACGAAAACATCCGTCTCTGTCTTTTCTGTCTTTTCTGTCTTTTCTGTCTTTTCTGTCTTTTCCGTTTTTTTCTCTTTTACCGCCTCCACGGGAGCGCTCGCTTCCGGTATTTCCGGCGTTTCGGTCTTCTCTTCCAGC
>JAJQIE010000139.1 GCA_021199395.1 Lachnospiraceae bacterium
GACCCCGGTAGGTAATTTTTCTCTTTTTCTGTCTACTTTATTGACTATAGTTCAGAGCTCTCTGTTCATATCATCATTGGGTGAAAAGCTGTCCGGAGCTGTTCTTCTTATAATTCCGTTCTGTACGCAGAAATTTATTCCTTCGGCATGCGGATAGGAAGCACTTACATCGGCAAATGCTGTTCCCTCTGTTGTTTCCGCTGTTTCTGCTGTTTCTGTTTCCTCTGATGCTTCCGCAGCATTTGATATTGTAATTGTTTGTGTTTCTTCATCCCATTGAACGTCAAAACCAAAGCTTTCCGCAATAAATCTTATCGGAAGCATTGTGCGTCCGTTTATTATAACGGGCTCGGAATCAAGACTTTGAGCCTCTCCGTTTAAATATGCCGTATCGGAATCTATAATAAGCTGTATGCTGTCATTATTATAATTTATTGTTACTGTTTTTGTTTCCTCATCCCATTCAATACTGCCGCCTATGCCCTCAACAAATGCACGAATGGGCAGTAATGTTCTGTTTTCAATAATAACGGGTGTTGTTCCGTTTTCATCAATAGGTTGGCTTTCACCGTTTACAGTAATCTCTGTATTGCCAATCTGCATACTTACAGTAGCTGTATTATTTGCCATTGCGTTGAATGCAAACTGCGAAAATGACAAAGCAGATACTAAAAATAATGATACAAACTTTTTCATAATCAGCTTCCTCCTATTTCATTTCCTTTTCCCAATAACGGATAGTGGAAATTTTCTGCTCATCGGCTGCTTTTTCTATTCGTGAAATTTCATCCTCACTTAAAACAACCTCTGCTGCCTTTGCCGCATCCTCAACCTGTTCTTTTTTTGTGACACCTATAATAGGCAATGTACCCTTTGCGCTTGCCCAAGCTGTGCAGACCTGTGCTGCGCTGATATTGTGTGCCTGTGCAATTTTATTTACGGCGGAAATAATGCTGTCAATGCTGTTCATCATAGGATTGTATGTGTTGGCACGGTCGCTGCCTTCGGGAAAAGGATTTTTTGAACTGTATTTGCCCGATAACGCACCTTGTTCCAATATCATATAAGCAAAAAATGTAATTCCCTTTTCTTTGCAGTACTGCAGCAATCCCGATGTTTCGGAAGAACGATTTAATATGCTGAAATGATTTTGAACAGCATCTATTTTTAAACCCGCCTGTCCTAAAATTTCTTCTGCTTTCTTAAACTCTGCCAAATTATGGTTTGACACTCCTATTGATTTAATTTGACCGCTTTTTGCCAAAGGTATTAACATAGGAGTATATTTTTCCACATCCATAGGATTGTGAATCCAATAAATATCAATTATATCAACCCCAAGCCTTTTTTTGCTTCCGTCAATCATATTTTGCATTGCCTGCGGTGTACCATCCTCACATTGAGGCGTAAATTTTGTGGAAACAATTACATCTTCGGGATTTGTTTCCTTCGTCAGCTCACCGAGGATTTTTTCCGATGTTCCCATACCGTAAACATATGCGGTATCCCACAAATTAAGTCCATTCGCCATTGCGGTATCATAAACGGGTTTGATTTGGTCGGCAGTATAATTATCGCCGAATGTTCCGTCATTTCCCCAAGCCCATGCACCCAATGCGATTTTGGGCATTTTCTTTCCTATTGTCATATCACTTACCTCACTTTTTTAATATACTTTTTATAAATCTGTTTGCTATTTCGTAAATTGTCATAAACACATAATTTACATTTGCTTTTTCCATAGCTGTTCTTTGCTTTTCATTTACTACCGTATAAGGATAAATGCCGAACATAAACGGAAAGAACGCATAAATAAAGCTTTCTTTGTCAGCTGCCGTCATATAAGGAAAATACTGATCCAAGCAAAGCATTACCGTATTCATTGTCTCCCCAAACACAACCTTAAACTGTGTCAAATGCTCCAAACGGCTTCCGGATTCCATATCGTAATGATTCATAGACATAATTTTAAGCATTTGCGGTCTTTTTTCCAGAGAACAAGCTAATTTATCGGCAAATTCATCTGTTGTCATAGCTTCATATTTTGCCATCATTTCTTTTAAATCGTCAATCCAAAGCTTGTATTCTCTTTGCAGCAGTGCCAAAAAAATTTCTTCCTTGGTTTGAAAGTAGTTGTAAATTGAAGTCCTTGTAAAACTGGTAATACTGCCGATTTCTTTAATTGTAATTTCCTTAAAGCCCATAGTTTTATAAAGCTCTTCGCAGGCGTTTATAATTTCCTCCCGTCTTGCATTTGTCAGCTCCGGTGAACCCTTTGGCATACGTCTACACCTCTTTCGGAGCTTGTTTAAATGAAAGACATTTACCTAAAACATCTCCTGTTTTTAAATAGTTATAATTCGGAAATTCAAATAAAACAGGCTTCAAATTATTATAATCGATTTTATTATTGTCATTTAAGTATTCCTCGGAAACATAGGTATTGTCAATTGTGCATATAAAATTTTCAAAACCCTTGCTTTCATAAATATCTTCAACGGTGCATTCCATCGTAAGGGGCGAATCATTAATTAAAGGCGCTCCCTCAACACCTGTTGTCCATGCAAATACATTTGATTTAGCTGTATTTGCTCCGCTGACAGAACCAACATAATCGGCTTTAGGCAGCATATTTTCATTAACCATATTAATTGTCAGCTTTTTGTTTTCCTTAATATATTTGTTTATAAAATGAGGTTTGGCAAGGCTTACAAGCACATGGTCATGACCTATAATCCCAACATGTGCCACCAAAGTCCATGTAGGCACATCTCCGGTCATAGTTCCTATTACCGTAACAGGCATAGGATACAAAGCTAACAGTGAACCAATATTTTTTTTCATAACTTCCGCCTCCTAAAATATAAATTTTTATTTCTGACACCGTGTCAGTATAATTATTATAGCAC
>JAJQIE010000247.1 GCA_021199395.1 Lachnospiraceae bacterium
GACACAGACGCTTCAGCGCTCCCGGCGAGCGTCAGCCGGGAGGAGGACGACGAACAGGCCCTCTGCGCCCATGGAAATGCAGAGGCGGACTGCGCCGTCTGCGCCGTGGAGGCGCAGATCGCGGCCCTCCCCTCCGCCGCAGAGGCGGAATCGCTGGGCGACGACGGGCAAAGTCAGGTCTACGCCCAGGCGTCGGCAGCATACGACGCGTATTGCGCCCTGACCCAGGAGGAGCAGGCGCAGGTCTCCAACAGCGACGCCCTGTTCGCCCTGCTGGATTTTTTCAGCGGCGGTACCGCGACGACGGCGGAGGAGGAAGACCTGTGCGAGAACTGCGGGAGCGGGTATTACGACAACGGCATATGCACGGGCTGCGGCGCATATCAGAGCGCCGAGCTGAACGAAAACGGCTGCTATGAAATCGGAAACGCGGGCCAGCTATTCTGGTTCGCGGCGCTGGTGAACGGCGGCAGCACATCCGCCAGCGCCGTCCTGACGGCGGACATCGACCTGAATCCGGGATTCAGCTTCAGCGCCCAGGACGGGACATATACGGGGAGCGGAACGCCCCGAAGCTGGACGCCCATAGGGGGAGGCAGCAGCAGCAGCAATGCCTACGCAGGCAGTTTTGACGGAAACGGACATACGGTTTCCGGCATTTACATAAACGCATCCACCATGTACCAGGGGCTGTTCGGTGGTTTATACGGCGGTACGGTTCAGAACGTCACCGTCTCCAACAGCAGTATTACCGGCACCCAATATGTCGGCGGTATAGCAGGAAAACTCGTTGCCAACAACGTCATCACCGGCTGTGTGAACAATGGATATGTAAAGGGTTCTTCTTCCTCTTCTACCTACACCGGGGGCATCGCCGGGTATATTTACAACAGTACGGTTTCCGGCTGCACGAATCATGGCAACGTTGCAGGCGCAGGCTATTATGTCTGCGGCGTGGTGGGGCTGGCGGCATCCGGAGCCAGCACCTGCGTCACGGACTGCCATAACACCGGCGACGTCAGCGGATCGTCTCAATATGTCGGCGGCGTGATCGGCTATATAAAGAGCAGTTGCACCACGGACATTGCAAACTGCTCCAACAGCGGGAATATCACCGGCGGGAGCTATTATGCAGGCGGTGTGATCGGCTATGCCAGTATCACCGCGACCGTTGTAAACTGCTCTAACGAGGGGGACGTATCAGCGGGCGGCTATGATGTCGGCGGTATAGTGGGCTACCTCCCGTCCAGCAACGGTATTTCCACCTGCTGCAACAGCGGAAATATCAGCGGCACCACCTACGTGGGCGGCATAGTGGGAAACGCCAGCGTGAGCACCGGCTATTCCATCGCCGACTGCCTGAACATCGGGAGCGTCAGCGCCACCGCCAGCTCCGGCACTCCGTATGCAGGCGGTATCATTGGCGCTTTTAATAAAGGCACTCTGATGAATTGCTGCAGCGTCGGCAATGTCAGCGGGAGCAGCGTCGGCGGTATAGCGGGGTATGTCGCAAGCAGCGGCACTATTGATAATTCCTATTATTTGGACACGGCGGCGGACAGCGCCGTTGCGTCAAACAACGCGTCCGGCACTGTTTCCGCTGAGGCAAAAAACGCGGAGGCATTTGCCTCCGGCGAAGTCACCTGGCTGCTGAACGGCGGGGAAGACGGAGCGACGGACGGAACGCAGATCTGGTATCAGACGCTGGGCCAGAGCGACATTCCCGCCTTTTCCGGGGCCACGGTGTATTATGAGGAGGGCCGGGGCTGGTTTAACGCCGATCAGCCGACGGTCTATTCCGTGGAGATCGCATGGGGCGACCTGGCCTTTACCTATCAGTCGGCCACGGACGTATGGAATCCCGAAACCCATCAATATGAAAGCGCGGCTTCGTCCGTCTGGAGCTGGGCCGACGGGGGAAATATCATCACTGTTACCAACGGCTCCAATGCGTCCGTGAGCGTCTCGGTCAGCTATCAGCCCGCAGAGGGTTATTCCGGCATCCTTGGCAGCTTTGACAAGACCTCCTCCCTGCTGACCCCGCTGGGAACGGACTCCTTTGCCCTCAGCCTTTCCGCTGCGGACGACTCGATTTTGCAGGCGCTGCAGGAATCTACCTGCATTGGCGCTGTGGTCGTCACCATCGGAACGGATAATACGGATTCCCATTAAAATCAACCCGGCGGGCAATATGACCCCGCCCGCAAATCCCCACGACAACGCGAACGCGGGAGCATCCTTTCGGACGCTCCCGCGCTTGCTGTTTATCGACCTGTGCATTTTTCAGGCCGCATTATCTTATCAATACTGGGCCGCGAATTCCTCGAAGGTCATGGCCGTGCCGGATTCCAGCATCCCGCCATAGAGCATCTCAGCAGGGAAGGAAACATAGTCCCCGGCCTCGATGAGGGGCATGAATTCGTTCTCCACCTGATCCTCGGTCAGGGTGGAGTTGACCTCCAGCTCCGCCAGGAGCCACTCGTGGATATACTCTACATAGGCCTCCTCCACGCTGGTCTCACCAGCGTCAGCGGTCTCAGCACTGGCTTCAGCGGAAGCGCCTTCGGCGGCGGTGATGACAATCTCGCCCTCGTAGGTCTGTCCGGCCTCCAGGGTGACGGCCTCGCCGTCCACAGTGGCCGTGCCATAGATGACCTGGCTGTCCGCGCTGATGGTCAGGCTGTCAAGCTGGGACTCGGCGCTGACCGTCCAGACAGAGCCGTTTTCCAGGGTCAGGGCCGTGCCGTGATGATCCACGTTATAGGACTCCGCGTCCAGGTTGCACCAGTAGACGCTGTCCATGCCGTCCGCATAATCCCAATAGGCGTTCCAGTCCTCCGCATCCCACACAAGGGACGCGCCGTTCCAGCTTGTGTTGTCCAGAAGGATCTCCACATTGCG
>JAJQIE010000126.1 GCA_021199395.1 Lachnospiraceae bacterium
GATATATACAGTATAACATTAAAATAAAAGACCGTAAAGAAAAACTGTAAAAAACTTCTTGACGCGCATAAAATGTTAGAGTATACTAACTGCGAAGTAAAGAAAACCGCTTGTTTTTGTGGGGGTATGCGGCAGCGCCCATACGTAAGGACATAAGCCGCAGCCGTCTGAAAGGGGACGATATGATGCCGCTGAGCATGGCGAAGACAGGAGAAGCAAACATTATTAAGAAAATAGGCGGAAAAGAAGAGACCAGACAATTCCTTGAGAATCTGGGATTTGTCTCTGGCGGGATGGTGACTGTCATTTCTGAGGTGAGCGGAAATCTGATTGTGAATGTCAGGGATTCACGGGTCGCGATCGGTAAAGAGATGGCGAACCATATCATGGTCTGAATTGAGGAAAGGGGAAATGGAGGCTATTATGAAGACACTGAGAGAAGCTGCTGTCGGGCAGACGGTCACGGTTCAGAAGATTACCGGCGAGGGTCCGGTAAAAAGGCGAATCATGGATATGGGGATCACAAAGGGCGTCGAGATTTTTATCCGTAAGGTAGCTCCGCTGGGCGATCCGGTAGAGGTGACTGTGAGAGGATATGAGCTGTCTCTGCGCAAAGCGGATGCGGAGATGATTCAGATTTCCTGATTACAGCAATTTTTTTTACAAAAAGGTTAGTTAAAACGGACAAATATCAGACTATCAGAACGATAATTAGCTAAATATAATTATTATTAGCTCTGTTGAATGGAAATTAGATACATAAAATTGCGTTCGGATGGCGAAAGAGGGAATCAGATATCTGAGACACAGGTTCGTTCCCACGTATTTCTGATAGGAAGTCTGCGATATGGTAAATGTGCACATCCGCTGAGGCGGGCGCACCAGGTTATCAAATGCCACAAGGAAGAAGGAGAAGAATATGGCAATCAAAATAGCACTTGCGGGTAACCCGAACTGCGGGAAGACGACCCTGTTCAATGCGCTGACGGGTTCCAACCAGTATGTCGGCAACTGGCCAGGCGTCACAGTTGAGAAAAAAGAAGGGAAGCTGAAGGGACAGAAGGATGTCACAATCATGGATCTTCCGGGCATCTATTCCCTCTCCCCCTATACTCTGGAGGAGGTAGTGGCTAGAAATTATCTGATCAATG
Organism: Lachnospiraceae bacterium; assembly: GCA_021199395.1. Lineage (GTDB taxonomy): Bacteria > Bacillota > Clostridia > Lachnospirales > Lachnospiraceae > Choladousia. The sequence goes on from JAJQIE010000126.1 coordinate 1,152, forward strand.
AGCGACCGGACGCGATTATCAATATCGTTGACGGAACCAACATTGAGCGAAATCTTTATCTGACCACACAGGTAATTGAGCTGGGGATTCCGGTGGTCATTGCCGTAAACATGATGGATCTGGTAGAAAAGAACGGCGATAAGATCAACACAAAGGCGCTGTCAAAGAGCCTGGGCTGTGAAGTGGTGGAGATTTCCGCTATGAAGGGCACCGGCGTTTCTGAGCTTTCAAAAAGGGCTGTCGCGGTGGCAAACTCGAAAAAAGCGGTTGCCCGTGTACATAGGTTCGCCGATGAGGTGGAGGCTGCGATCGAAAAGGCAGAGGATAAGCTGGGTTCTACTGTTGTGGAGAACCAGAAACGCTTCTTTGCCATTAAGCTGCTGGAAAAGGATTCCAGAATCGCGGAGCAGATGACGGGCGCGCCGGATGTATCGGCGGAGATCAAAGCTCTGGAGGACGCATTTGACGACGACACAGAGAGCATTATCACTAGCGAGCGGTATGCGTATATTTCCTCGATTATTGATAAATGTGTAAAGAAGACAGCTTCGAAAGAGAAGCTTACTACATCGGATAAGATCGATCGGATTGTGACAAACCGCGTCCTGGCGCTGCCGATTTTCGCGCTGGTGATGTTCCTGGTGTATTATATCGCAATGGCTACGATCGGTGCGGCGGCTACTGACTGGACCAATGACAATCTCTTTGGCGATGGCTTCCATCTCTTTGGAAACGGCACGGCTGCCTGGAGTGAGGCGGATGAGGAATATGCCGGAGCGGCTGAAATCGTAGGCGCGTTTACCGACTATGCGGCTGAGCAGGGACTGGATGCGGACGCGATTGCGGAAGCGCTTGACGAGGAGTCTGAGGATTATGACGCTGCGGCTGCGGGCGAGGCGCTGACGGAGCTGCTGGCGATGTTTGAATCGGATACGGTGATCAGCTATACGGTAGAAGACGAAGAGACTGCGGAGACGCTGGAGGAGGAAGCTTCCTATGAGGATCTGACCGCGGCGGCAGAGGTTTACGCGGCTTATGGTTATACCGCGCCGGATCCGGCGGATTACGGTATCTTTGTTCCAAGTATTCCAATGCTGGTTGAGAGTGGGTTAAACGCGATAAACTGCGCGGACTGGCTGTCCGGACTGATCCTGGATGGTATTGTGGCAGGCGTAGGCGCGGTGCTCGGCTTTGTTCCGCAGATGCTTGTGCTGTTTATCCTGCTGGCTTTTCTTGAATACTGTGGCTATATGGCGCGTATTGCGTTTATCCTTGACCGTATCTTCCGCAGATTCGGCCTTTCCGGAAAATCCTTCATCCCGATTCTTGTCAGCATGGGCTGCGGCGTTCCGGGCGTTATGGCGAGCAGGACGATTGAAAATGAAAAAGACCGCCGGATGACGATCATGACTACGACATTTATTCCGTGCGGCGCGAAGCTTCCGTTTATCGCGATGGTCGCGGGCGCGCTTTTGGGCGGGAATCCGCTGATCGCTACGGCTGCTTACTTTATCGGCGTGGCGGCGGTGATCTGCTCCGGTATTCTTTTGAAGAAGACGAAAATGTTTGCGGGAGATCCGGCTCCGTTTGTTATGGAGCTCCCGGCGTACCACTGGCCGAAGGTCAGCGCGGTGCTCCGCAGTATGTGGGAGCGCTGCTGGTCCTTCATCAAAAACGCCGGACCTCTTAAGCTGCGTTCTCCGAGTGGGATCTGGTAAACCACAAATTTTGGATATACAGAGG
>JAJQIE010000242.1 GCA_021199395.1 Lachnospiraceae bacterium
GTATCGTTATGGCGGCATTCCGGTATGGGATTCCGGCGGGAATCGCATATGCCGGAATGCTGGTTGCCTTTCTCTGGCGTGCGGTTGTATGCGGATTTCATACGAAAAACTTTTTTTCGATGGGTATCGCCGCTGTTTCCTTTGCAATCTGTATGACAGAATCTGTAGAAATGCCATTTTGCCAGATTATGTGGCTGGTTTTTTATTTTGGTGTCTGTTCTGTATTACATCTCTGGAATGGAGAGAGAAAAGATGGAATTTCTGAATACAAGGATTGATAATCTTACATTTGATGAGACTCTGGATCGGATTGAAGCCCTGATCGATAACGGCGCTGGCGGGTATGTTGTGACGCCAAATGTAGATCATATTGTACAGCTTGAGACAAACGAAAAGCTCAGGAAGGCCTATCAGGAAGCAGCGTTGTCACTGACTGACGGGCAGCCCCTAATCTGGATATCAAAGTGGCTGCGGTGTCCGATCAAAGAGAAAATATCCGGCTCAGATCTTTTTCCACGGCTCTGTGAACTGTCGGTACGGAAAGGATATCGAATGTATTTTCTTGGTGCGGCTCCGGGGGTCGCGGAGCTTGCTGCAGAGAATCTGAAGAAAAAATATCCTGGTCTGCAGATAGTCGGAATCTGTGCTCCTGAATACGGCTTTGAAAAAAATGAGGCGCAGAAGGAAAAAATCTGGCAGGATATACATAAAACACAGCCGCAGGTGCTGATTGTAGCGCTCGGCGCGCCTAAGCAGGAGATTTTTCTCTGGGAGCACCGCAAAGAGCTGAAAGGGATCCTTGCCTTTGGCTTTGGAGCCTGCCTGGATTTTGAAGCCGGAAGGATAAAGCGTGCGCCTCGCTGGATGCAAAGGAGCGGCATGGAATGGTTTTACCGCCTGTGCAAAGAACCGAGACGATTGTTTAAACGATATCTGATTGACGATATGAAAATTTTGCCGATTGTATGGAAATACAGAAAGGTCGGAAGAAATGAGAATCGCAATTGACCTGACTGCGCTGAATGATAATTTTACCGGGATCGAACGCTATGCCCTCAATATGACACTGGAAATCCTGCGGCAGGCCCCGGAGGAAACCTTTGAGCTTGTATTTAAAAATGAAGTTTTCTCGGATTTTCTGCCATATCAGGGGCATGAAAAGATTCATTTTCATGTCCTTCCGGGGTGTGGAAAGCTCCTGTTTAATCAATGGAGACTGCCGCGATTCCTGAATCAATTGCGTGCGGACCGCTATCTGTTTCTGGCTTTTCCAATGCCGGTTTTGCTCCGCAAAAAGTATGTGCTGGGAACGATTCATGATATGGGCTGCTGGGATTGCCCTGAGACAATGAAAAAACAGATGGTCTGGTACTTCAGACTGTCATATTTTTGGATGGCAAAGCACGCCAAACGGATTATTACGATTTCAGAGTTCAGCAGGGACCGAATCCGACAGATTTTGAAAGTGCCTGATACAAAAATAGCTGTTGCCTACTGCGGTATATCCCCGGAATTTCAGAAGCCGTATCGTCTCACCGGACAGCAGCGCAGGCATCTGTGCCGGAGCTATCATCTTCCGGAAGAATACATCCTGTGCCTCTCTACTCTGGAACCGAGAAAAAATATGCGTTTATTGCTTCATGCGTATCTGGAGCTGTATAAGCAGGGAAAGATAAAGACGAAATTAGTGCTGGCAGGCCGAACAGGATGGAAAATAGAAGCTTTGCTGTCGGAGGCAGATGCGGATGAAAGCGGTCAGGTCGTTTTGACGGGGTTTATTGATGATGTCGATTTACCTGCAATATACAGTAACGCAAAATATTTTGTATTTCCATCTTTGTATGAGGGATTTGGAATCCCGCCACTGGAAGCAATGGCACAGGGGGTTCCGGTGATTGCCTCCGACGCCAGTTCCCTTCCGGAGGTGTTGGGCAATGTGCCGGTCTACTTCAGAAGCGATGACTTTGAGGATTTGAAGCGTGCGCTTCTGGAAATGGAGCAGATATCAGAGAAAGACAGAAGCCGGATGGCAGCTGCGGGATTGCAGCAGAGCGAGAGATTCCGGTATGAAAGAGAAGCAGGGAAAGTGCTGAAAATGCTGGTGGAAACATGCCGGTAACTGTGCTATACTTTTCAGCGGGAATATCATTGAAAATATAAATCATGTTATGAATGTGGACAGAGCATGATAAAAGTGAGTGGAACTATGAGTATATCCGGAAAACTATGGAAGCTTTTGAATCAGATAAAGCCAGTATTAAAACGTTTGCTGCCGCGTTCGGTACGAAGGTTTGGCAGGCAAACACTCATCAGGCGCACGACAGAACAGATCAGTCAGATACAGATCGAACCATGGGTGAGGGACGATTATCCGGAGGGGATAAATCTTATCGGCCCAATTGACTGTGCAACGGGACTGGGACAAAGCTTTCGTTTGCTGGTTGATGTGATTGATGAGCTGGGGATTCCGTATATCATATATAACTTTGAACAGTATACGGAAAACCATATTGATGTGATCCGGTACAGGGATCGGATTCAGGAGGAACTGAAATATGGGATAAATCTCTGGCATGTAAATCCTTCCGAATTCGCGGAGGCTTATGCTACGGTTGGAAAAGGTGTTTTTGACAGGCATTATAATATCGCTTTCTGGCTGTGGGAGCTGGAGGAGTTTCCGGATGAATGGTGTCCGTATATTCATCTTCTCAACGAGATATGGACGCCTTCTGAATTTATCAGCAATGCTATCCGAAAAAAAAGCTGCTGTCCTGTATATACGGTTCCCTATCATGTCACAGCACAGGCGAATACGAAAAGATTTGGCAGGAAATATTTCGGGCTTCCTGAGGATAAATTCCTGTTTCTGATGATGTATGACGCATTAAGCA
>JAJQIE010000252.1 GCA_021199395.1 Lachnospiraceae bacterium
GCCCGGTCCCGGCTGCCATACGCCGTCGGCCTCGGTTTTCGCGCCGTAGGGAACTGTTTTTTATTTGTAAATGCGTCTAAATTGATCTACACGCACGACGTCATACAAAGTAAAGCAGTGCTCCAGACGTCCGATCCACCAGTCAAACCCGTGCTTTTCATGGTAATCCCAGTCATAAAGCGGATTCCCCCAGAGCTGACCGTCCGCAGAAAAAGCGTCCGGCGGGCATCCCGCCACGCGCACCGGGCGGCGCTCACTGGTGAACTGGAACAGCTCCGGATTTGCCCAGCACTCTGAGCTGTCAAATGACACATAGATCGGAATATCCCCGATAATCTTTATGCCGCGCTGATTCGCATAAGCCTTTACCCCGCTCCACTGCTTCGCAAACTCATACTGCAAAAAGCTGTAGTACCGGATTTCCTCCGCGCATTCCTCACGATAACGGGCCATTGCGCGGGGGCAGCGCATGCGAATATCATCGTCCCACTCATCCCAGGCCTTTCCGTCAAACTGATTCTTCACGGCCATATACAGGCTGTAATCCAAAAGCCAGCTTTTCTGATCCTCGCAAAAACGCTCAAATTCCGCGTCATGCTCCAGATCCGCCCTCAAAAATGCCCGCTTCAGAATCGCAAACCGCTCCTGATAGAGCTTTGCGTAATCTACCCTCCGAGCATCTGTTCCCAGGTCCAGATCCTCATATTCTTTTTTGGCAAGCAGCCCTTCTTTGGCAAGCGTATCCAGGTCAATAAAATACGGGTTGCCCGCAAAAGCGGAGAAGGGCTGATAGGGTGAATCCCCATATCCGGTAGGCCCCAGCGGCAGAATCTGCCAGTAAGCCTGCCCAGCCTGCACAAGCCGGTCTATAAAGTCATATGCCGCCTGAGAAAAGCAGCCAATTCCATATGGAGATGGAAGGCTTGACACAGGAAGCAAAATACCGCAGGTTCTCATCTCTCTCCTCCTCTCTGAGCGTTTCTGAAAGCTCGTCCTGTTTCGCGGCACAGCTATAAACAGGACGATTTCAAAACGTGTTCCGCGCAGCGTCAGCCCTTGACAGCTCCCGCAATAACACCCTCAATAATATACTTCTGGCATGCCAGATAAAACGCCACGATCGGGATGATTGCAAGTACCAGCACCGCCATCATCGCGCCCCAGTCCAGCTGGCCGTGGCTCTGCTTCAGATACTGTACCGCAATCGGGATTGTGCGGTAGCGGTTGACATTCAGCACCAGGCTCGGCAGGAGGTAGTCGTTCCACACCCACATCGCCTCAAGGATCGCGATCGTTACGGTCGTCGGCTTCAGGATTGGGAAAATCACCCGGAAGAAGGTCTGTGGCGGGCTGCAGCCGTCGATCACAGACGCCTCCTCAATTTCGAGAGAAATGCTCCGGATAAAACCGCTGAACATAAATACCGCCAGGCCGGCTCCAAAGCCCAGGTACACCACAATGATCCCCCACGGGGTCGCCAGGTGCAGCATGTTCGCGAATTTGGAGAGCGTAAACATCACCATCTGGAACGGCACAACCATTGAAAACAGGCACAGCATATAGATCGCCTTTGACAGCTTCGTATGTACGCGGGTCAGGTACCATGCGGTCATCGAGCAGAAGAAAATAATCGCCACTACGGAGCCCACGGTAATAAACAGAGAAGTGCCAAAGCAGGAGAAAAAGTCCGTATCCTCCAATGCGTTTTTATAATTCAAAAGTCCGCACATCGCTTTATCGATGCCAGCCCTCCACGCCTCAAGGCCGTCCGAAAACAGGGACTTCGTGCTGATATTGAACGGGTATTTGAAAATATATGCTTTCCGCTTAAAGGAATTCAGAAGCACTACGAAAATCGGTGCGATCCACGCAATACTCAGGAAGGCAAATACTACTGTGAGAATACCGCCATGCTTTGCCTTTCTGGCAGCGCTCACCTGTTCATTCTGCTTCTTTGCCATTATGCCTGCACCTCCTTGCTTGTCGTCAGCTTATTCTGGATCAGTGCGATCGCCGCCACCAGAATAAAGAAGATCACTGCCTTTGCCTGGCCTACGCCCTGCCATCCGGTCGTGCCGTACATTGTATCGTAGATATTCAACGCAAGCAGCTGGGAAAGCTTACCCGGATTTCCTCCGGTCAGCGCCAGGTTCTGGTCGAAAAGCTTGAAGCCATTTGTCAGTGTCAGGAATGTACAGGTGCTGATCGTCGGCATCAGCATTGGAATAATCACGTAGCGAAGTCTCTGCCATCCGCCTGCGCCGTCGATTTTCGCAGCCTCGATCAGCTCTCCCGGAACATTCTGCAGGCCGGCAATATAAATAACCATCATATATCCGATCTGCTGCCAGCAGACTACAATAATCAGTCCCCAGAACGCGTACCACTGTGTGGAAACGATCGTCTTGGAAAAATTCTGGAGTACCGCATTGAAAATCATCAGCCAGATATAACTCAGGACAATACCGCCGATCAGATTCGGCATGAAGAAAATTGTCCGGAAAATATTGGTTCCCCTGATTCCTTTTGTCAGAGCCATCGCAATCGCAAAGGCAATCACATTGATAATGATCATAGAAACAATTGTAAACAGAGCCGTATACCACAGTGAATGGATAAAAGTCGTATCCAGCTCACCATTCACATAAAAAATCCTCGTGTAATTTTTCAGGCCGACCCAGCTCCAGTCCGTCACTGTCGTAAACTTGCAGAACGACAGGAACACGCCGTAGACAAACGGTACGATAAATCCAATCGTAAACGCCACCAGGGTCGGAAGAACAAAAAGTGGAAAGTATTTCCGGATTGATTTCTCCATAACAGACCTCTTTCTCGGTAAAGAAGGGGCGGGTGAACACTCACCCACCCCTTATCCGTCTCATTTTATTTACTTTTGAAAATAAGGATTATTCCTCATTTGCCAGTGCCCACTGGTTTGCCCATCCGTCAACAAACGCGGATACCACTGCGTCCCAGTCGCCGCTGCCGTCTGAATAGTTGGTCATAGCGGATACCACATCTGCTCTCCAGTCGTCTACATTCGGAGTCGCATTGAAGCTCCATGCTACAGAGGTCTTGCCCGCTTCCGCATAGGTATTTACCATCTGCGCGAATGCGTTGCTGGACTCATAATCGCCTGTGAAGGTATCAAACGGAGTGGTCAGACCCATCACATTTGTGAGGGAATCGCGTCCTTCGTCAGAAGTGATGACCCACTCAAGGAAGTCAAGAGAAGCCTGAATGTCTTCCTCTGCCGCCTGGCTGTTGACTGCCCAGTAATTCTCCGTACCTACCGCAAGTCCTTCATTCTCATCGTCTACGCCAAAGTAAATCGGCATCATGCTGATATCGTCAGCCGTTACCAGATAGCCGTTCTCCTCATTGGTCAGTGCGGAATACTCCCAGTCGCCGTTCTGATAGAAGACTGCTTCGCCCATACCAAACTCAGTCTCAGCATTCAGTGCGCCGGATGCCAGCGTAGCTGCGTCTGCGTCAGAGTATGTGATGTACATATCCCATACCTGCTTGAAGTTGTCCAGATAAGTACCGTCGATCTCAGCCTCGCCGCTGATCAGATCTACGCCATCCTCCAGGAACTCATAGTAAAGAGCAAGGCCGGCGAGATGTCCGGAGAATCTCCAGGAGGAACCACTGTCAAGACCCGCGGATGCAAATGCTCCGGTCAGTTCGAAATCTGTGCCTGCCTCAGCAAGCGCCTCATTCAGTTCGTCCAGACGGTCTGTGATGTCCGCCGCTACCGCTTCCAGTGTCTCCAGGCTGTCGATCTCATCTGCGGAAGCAACTACTGCGCCGTCCAGGCCGCAGTATACGTCAAGAATCGTCTTGTTATAAATGATACCATAGCACTCATAGCAGTTTGCAACGCCCGCTACCTTGTCGTTGTACTCAATCGCCAGAGATGTATCCGTCAGATGCTCATACAGTGCGCTGCCGGACAGGTCATAGGTGTAATTATCCCATGTCGCCGCATCAGCGGTGCTGCCAATCGTAAAGATCGTCGGCGCTTCCGACTTTGCCATCTCAGACTGGAGCGTGGTGTCATACTGTCCATCAGCCGCGGTCAGGACAATCACCTCTACGCCTGTCTGCTCTGTATAAATCTCCGCCAGATCCTGCCATGCCTCATCCGTCTCAGGCTTGAAATTCAGCAGATATACAGAACCAGTCTCCTCTGCCTGTGCAGGTACTACTGCAAGGCCAGCTACCATTGCCGCGGACATCGCTGCCGCAAGATACTTTTTCATGTTTTTCATTGCTTACCCTTCCTTTCAAATGCCAGTTGCTCATTATCGCTGCTCTGGAAATCCCATCCGCTCCAATCGGTATGTCACGCTGTCAGCATGCAGCTCCAGCCGATATTTCATGCCATCAGCATACAGCTCCAGCGGGTATGTCACGCCGTCGGCAGGCAGCTCCGGTCGGTATATCACGCTGTCAGCATGCAGCTTCAGCCGGTATTTCACGCCGTCGGCATACAATTCCGTCCGGAGTCTTCCCTCTTTCCCGGCGGGTTTTCCGGAAACCTTACCGGAATCGATATCGGTAACGTTTCCAACTGATGATGTCATACTAGCATAAAAGCCACACGCGCGCAAGTCCTTTTTTCTAACCAATTACCTTTTCGTCTATTTTACAGAATTTCGCATCTATTTTTTGTGCATATTGTCCATTGCCTTTCTTCAGTTTCACAAAAAGGGCTCTCAACAAGCGATACGGCTCATACCTCCTGGCATCGAAAAATCAGGAATTAACGCAAACCTTCTGGCATCGAAAATCCAAGCTTCCCGGCCAGCCTGAGTGAAGCTATATTGTCTGGCCGAATTCGGACACGAATCTCATCCGCCCCCAGGCGTTCGCGCGCATACTCCAGAACCGCGGCGCACATTTCGAACCCCAGCCCTTTCCTCCGATACGCCGCATCGAGCATATACTGCAGCTCCAGAACAATCTCATGCTCAGTATGCGTAAACACGTCTTTTTTCAGTTGTATCGCGTCCCTCTCCGGCTGTGCTGCCGCTTTGTTTTCCGGCAGATCACGCAGAGCTTTACGCAGCCTGAGCTTCCCCTGAATATACAATCCAGTGCTCGATTTCTCCACATGCTCATTCCTGTCCTGGCAGGGTTCAAATCCGCAGCAGCCAATTACCCTGTCCTGACAGAGTACGCTCCACAGGCCGAATCCCTGCAGCCGATAGGCCGTCCGTCTGTAAGCACGCAGCCGTTCTTCCGAAAACAGCTCTGTCGCTGTGTCACAGGCGGTTTCATTCCTGTCGGAACAGTCGCAGCCGTGCTCCGCCTGCCCGGCCGTCCGCGACAGACTCTGCCCACCGATGCGGACCAGCTCGTCCAAATCCGTCTCAGTCATTTCCCGGATTGTCAGCCGCTTCGTGCGAGCGATCACAGCAGGACGCCCCTGTGAGCGCAGCATCCACTCCTCCAGATATCTTCCGTCTATATCATCAAAGCCTTCCAGAACCAGCGCCGTACCGTCAAACCACGCTCCCGCAGAAGATCTCTGCGCGCCCGTACCGCTGTTTTCACAAGTCGGACAACTCCTGCTTCACCCAAAATATACGACTCCCAGATTTGCAAGCATGCTTCCCGTTTCGGGTTGATCCGTGAGCACAACCATATGCTCCTTCCAATCCGCCTCAGGCAACCAGGCAGGATGGAGCGGTGAATGGCTTTCTCCCCTGTCCGCCGCCGTGCCAGGCGGGTGCAGCCCGGTACGGGCATTTTTTCCTGCCAGCATATCGGCACAGAAAATCCCTTCCTCTGCCAGTCGCATTTTCAGCTGCTCTTTTTCCTTTTCCCATTCCATCCCCAGATCAAATATCACATAATGCAGGATAATTGTTTCCCAGCTCTTCATCATTTATTTCTGTCTCCCAGCAGATATCTTTCCATTTTGCCATGTGAAAAAGCCTTCTCCAACAGCTGTCCGGAGACGCTCTGGTGCAGGCAGCTGCGACAATAAACTGCCAGCTACCCATTGTCTAAGCCAATGGAATTGCGTTCAGCCTGTTTCAATATCCCTATTGTGCGAAACCGGCAGGAAAATGTCAAGCAGGAAAAAACGAAGCGGCTTTTTGCATCTTGCAATCCCCATTCTATAATGATAAAATTGCAAAAGTGTGTGCTTCAAAATAAGGCGCAGCGCTCCCCATCCCTGCGGCGGTGGCAAATACACAGGAGCTGTGGCGGAAACTAAAATATACCATTTATCATATCAGGAAAGGAATCAAAATTATGGCACAGAATCCAATCGTAACTATCACAATGGAAAACGGCGACGTCATGAAAGCGGAACTGTATCCGCAGATCGCGCCAAATTCCGTCAACAATTTTATCAGCCTTGTCCGGAAAGGCTTTTATGACGGCCTGATTTTTCACCGCGTGATCAGCGGTTTCATGATTCAGGGCGGCTGCCCGCAGGGAACCGGCACAGGCGGTCCAGGCTATTCAATCAAAGGAGAATTTTCACAGAATGGTTTTCCGAATGATTTAAAGCATGAGCCAGGCGTACTCTCAATGGCGCGCGCAATGCATCCGGACTCTGCCGGAAGCCAGTTTTTCTTGATGCACAAGGCCGCGCCGCATCTTGACGGCGCATACGCAGCTTTCGGAAAGGTGACCGAAGGCATGGATATTGTAAATAAAATCGCCGAGACCCCGACCGATTTCCGTGATCGTCCGATGACGCCGCAGCGCATTGCGACAATGACTGTGGACACCTTTGGTGTGGAATATCCGGAGCCGGAAAAGGTAAACGGATAAAAGGCGGAATTTCCCGCCGCCATCCCAACGCCTGTATACCTCCTGCCGACCAGAGAACTGCAAATCCAACGCTCCGACCGGATATGTCATATTTGCTTCTCTCTAAAACAGTGAAAAAGAGCTATACTTTATCATAATGGTGCGAACACTATGCCACTGTATTTCTTTGACAAGGGAAAACCGGGGCTTTATGCTCCGGTTTTCTATGCTAAAGCATTATCTTTCCAAACATCCAAATAAACTTCCCCGGTGCCTTTCCACAACAGCAGCCAAAATCCGGCAAAAGCCTCTATTCCTGGTCGCTCGCATCCGCTGGTTCTGCCCCATCTTCCAGTCTGCTTGCATCTACCGCCCCTGTCTCGTCTTCCAGGCCACTCACTTCTTCCGGTTCTGCCCCTGCTTCCGGGCTGCTCACTTCTTCCGCCTCTGACCCTGCTTCCGGGCTGTTCTCAGCATGGCTTTCCTGAGAATCCTCCTTACGCATCGACCATACGCAAAACCCGATCAGCGCTGCTCCCGCTGCTGCAAAGGCAACGGCAAACAGCGCCATGATTGTCTGATTGGCTTCCATCTCGTCCAATCCCTGAAATAACTGCCACGCTGTATATAAAAGATAGGCTCCGGCGATTGCGTAGAAGCCTCTGCGCATTTTATCCTTGTCCAATTTTATACCTCCTCTAATTATAGGAAACGACATTAGTCGTTTCCTTTTGCGCCGACCGCAAGGCTGCGCAGCAGCCATTCCATATGCGGTCGTGTGCATCAAATTATAGTGAACGACAAATTATTTTTGTCGTTTACTATAATTTCTATGCTCCAGGTGCTGGAATAGGTTTTACCGCCCTCCAGCCCGATCAGATCTGACTGGCAGGAAAAATCCTCAATAATCCCGTCACGGGATGGCAGAGACGTCCACGGCTCAACACAGACATATGGCGCGTCTTTTTTCACAGCATGCCAGAAGCCGATATACATAAAGTCAGGATACCGCACCGTGACGCTCCGTTTTCCCCTGTCACTGGCAATTCGTACCGTTTTGGGCGCATGTTTAAGCACAATCGCGTCATGATCGAACAACTCATGCCGCAGCGGAATCCGCCTGTCGTTTTCCAGCAAATACGGCTCATCACGTCCGGTCAGAAAGCACGCGTCGGTAAAGCCCACTCTGTATGGGTGAGACGGCCGGTCGAACTCAAGAAAATAATCCTCAAAAGAAAGCCCTTCCTCCATCGGCACACTAAAGCCCGGATGTCCGCCCAGCCCAAAATACATCCGCTCCGTTCCGGTGTTTTCTACGGAAGTCGTGATAAAAAGCTGCTTTCCTTTAAGCGCGTAGGTAATTCGGTAAATAAAGTCAGACGGATACTGCTCTCTGATCTGTTCCGTACTGTCCAGCCGGAAGGTCATGTGATCTGCCGCCGGGTGTATTGAAAAGGCATTTTCATCACATGCCGGGGCTTCCAGGGCAAGTGTCTGGTACTTGACCAGGCCGTGTATTTTCATATTATATGTTTTCCCATCCAGTGTATAAGCTCCATCTGTCAGCCGTGCGACATACGGAAAAATATTTGGCGCTTTTTCGCTCCATATGGCAGGATCCGCCTGCCAGAGATATTCTGTGCCGTCCGCGCTTTTGATCGACTGCAGCTCTGCGCCCGCATCGCTTGCGGTCACAGTCAGATATTCATTTTTAATCGTGTATTCCATAATGCCCCTTTTCTCCTTTCGCCATCCGCAGCATTACAGCCCTTTGCCTTTTATTTATTATTTCAGTATAAGCAGAAATACGCAAAAATGCAAGTGCCGGAAAAGGGAATCCGGAGGCTTCTACACATGGAAGAAAAGCCATGTTTTTTATATAGAAAGTTATTTTAAAATATCATTAGAAACATATTGACTTCTCATTAGCAATTTGTTATTATGCAATTATAAATTTTTATATTAATTCTACTTCGTGCAGGTAAAGGAGGGTTTCCGATGAAAGGCCAAAATAAAATAGCATTATACAGGACCTGTTATGAGTCTCCGATCGGCAGACTCTGTCTGGAAGAGGATGGCGAGGCGCTCACCGCTTTATATAAGGTCGACAGGGAAGCCGTCCTGCCTTCGAGCACGGCGGGGGAGCGTTTCCACTCAGAGCTTCTGCGGCGCACCTGTATGGAGCTGGACGAATATTTTGCAGGAAAACGGATTGCGTTCGACATACCGCTGCATCTTCACGGGACGGTATTTCAGATGAAGGTCTGGAATGCATTGAGGGAAATTCCTTATGGGGAGACAAGAAGCTATTCGGATATTGCCAGGCAGATCGGGCAGCCAAAGGCCTGCCGCGCGGTCGGCGGCGCGAACAATAAAAATCCGATTCTCCTTCTGGTTCCCTGCCACCGCGTTGTCGGAAAAGGCGGCGCTCTGACCGGATTTGCCTGCGGGCTCGATATAAAGGAATATCTTCTGAAAATGGAAGCGGAAAATTTCTCTCGGAAAAGCGCAGATGAGATTGTCTGTGAAGCTCCGTTTGAGTACATCCCAAAACGTGACGGCGGATATACGCTGGAGGATTATTATGCGCTGCCGGATGATCAGCGCGTGGAGCTGATTGATGGCGTGTTTTATGATATGGCAGCGCCCGCGGTTTCGCACCAGATCGCATCCTTTCACATAGGCCGGCAGTTAGCAGATTTTATTGACACACAAAATGGAGTCTGTCTGCCGCTTATCTCTCCCGTGGACGTCCAGCTCGACTGCGATGACCGCACGATGGTTCAGCCGGATGTTCTGGTCGTCTGCGATCGGAGCAAGGTCATCAACCGCTGCATTTATGGAGCGCCGGATCTGGTAATAGAGGTTTTGTCTGAGTCAACTGCGCGAAAGGATCAGACCATCAAGCCTGCAAAGTACCGCGGCGCGGGCGTGAGGGAATACTGGATGATTGATCTGAGGAAGGAAAAGGTCATACTCTATGATTTTGAGCACGGCATCGATCCGATTATATTCGGCATGGATAAACCGGTTTCGGTTCGAATCTTTGATGGAAAATGCAAAATTCGATTTGATGAGCTCCGTGAAGAAGTACGTCCATTGCTCGCTTCCCGGTAAATTACAGGAAATGACGTTAGCCGTTTTCTTTTACCCGGTTCCTCCAGAATCCGGTTCCTTCAGAATCCGCACTCTGTTTTGATCTGTACTTTCTGTATCTATACGATTTTTACAAAATTTTTATTATTTTTACTTTTTCTTTGGAAATATCTTTGATTGACAATTTTACGGAAAGAATTTTATAATAATGGCACAACAACAAAGGCGTTGGAGAATTTTCTCCGGCGCCTTTTCTGTTGCCATGCCGCAGGGATACCCTGTCGCGGAGATTGACCACGATACCTTTGGAATGGACTGGCAGTCAGCTATGATAGCGCGAACTGCGGCATGGAGCCCCCGGATATTTATTCTGGCTATGCCGGGGAGCATTTATCAAAAAGAGGAGGAGATATTATGACAGAAGAAATTTTGAGTGCCATCAACGGAGAAGTATTCGGTGTCTGGTTCCTGATCGGCGCCGCGCTTGTTTTCTGGATGCAGGCGGGCTTCGCAATGGTGGAGGCCGGTTTCACCAGGGCAAAAAACACCGGCAACATTCTGATGAAGAACCTGATGGATTTCTGTATCGGAACCATCATGTTCATCCTGATCGGTTTTGGGCTGCTGCTCGGCGAGGATGTAGTCGGACTGATTGGAAAGCCCGGCTTTGACATTTTTACCAGCTATGAAAATTTTGACTGGTCAAACTTTGTATTCAACCTTGTATTCTGCGCAACGACTGCCACGATCGTTTCCGGAGCTATGGCAGAGCGCACCAAATTCCTGTCCTACTGCATTTATTCAGCCGTAATTTCCGCGCTGATTTATCCGATCGAGGCACACTGGATCTGGGGCGGCGGCTGGCTTGCTCAGATAGGCTTCCACGATTTTGCCGGCTCCTGCGCAATCCATATGGTCGGCGGTATCTCCGCGCTGATCGGCGCAAAGATTCTCGGTCCCCGAATCGGAAAATTTGAGACGGATAAATCCGGCAATATAACAAAAGTAAACGCTTTTCCGGGACACAACCTCCCGCTTGGCTGCCTTGGCTGCTTCATCCTGTGGCTTGGCTGGTACGGCTTCAACGGCGCGGCATGTACCTCAGTGGAACAGCTCGGTTCTGTTTTCCTGACTACTACTGTGGCTCCCGCTACTGCGACAGTCGTATGTATGATTTTCACATGGATAAAATACGGCAAACCGGATGTTTCCATGTGTCTGAACGCTTCTCTGGCGGGCCTTGTAGCGATTACCGCCCCCTGCGATGTGACTGACTGCTTTGGCGCTCTGGTCATCGGCGCGGTCGCGGGTCTGCTCGTAGTGTTCGGTGTGTGGCTTCTGGATAATAAGCTCCGCATTGATGATCCGGTCGGCGCGGTCGCGGTGCATATGATGAATGGTATCTGGGGTACCATCGCAGTCGGGCTGTTCGCCACCACATCCGCTCCGGGCAATGATACTCTGGTCGGGCTCTTTTACGGGGGAGGCTTCAGTCTTCTCGGAACACAGCTGATCGGTTTTGTGGCGGTAGCCGCATGGACCGCGGTAACGATTACGATCACATTCTCCATTATCAAAGCGATTTTCGGACTTCGTGTTCCCGAAGAGGAAGAAATCATCGGCCTGGACGCGACCGAGCACGGTCTGCCGTCCGCATACGCAGGCTTTTCCATTATGGATGTCTCCAATACAGCGCTGAGCGTCAATGACAACACGCAGCTTGGCAACGATGATTACGTGACTGCCACGGAAGCGCAGAAGGGCGCAGCGATCAAGGTGGTCAGGACTCCGGCTTCCGAAACCGGAATCTACAAGGTATCCATCATCTCCAGGCTGTCCCGCTATGATGTGCTGAGAAAAGCAATGAACGATATCGGCGTCACCGGCATGACCGTGACACAGGTAATGGGCTGCGGCATCCAGAAGGGCGCAGGCGAGAAGTACCGCGGAGTCGAGCTGGACGCTACGCTGCTCCCCAAGGTAAAGGTCGAAATCATTATCGGAAATATTCCGGTCGATACCGTTATAGAAGCCGCAAAGAAAGCGCTTTACACCGGCCATATCGGCGACGGCAAAATCTTTGTCTACAGTGTGGATAAGGTGGTTAAGGTTCGCACCGGCGAGGTGGATCTGGCGGCCCTCAATGATGTAGAATAGATGATGTAAACAAATTTACACCCGCCTGTGCTCAAGCGGATAGGGGGATTATCCGCACCCCCCTGTCCGCCGCTGTGCCAGTTCCTTACTGTTTTCTCTCCGCTCCCCAGTAAATCAGGGAAAACATCCCTGGTCCGGTATGCGCTCCTATGATCGGGCACAGCATCGTGATTTTTATATCCACATCCGGATTTACTTTCAGAACCATCGCCTTGAATTCCTCGGCGGTATCCTTACAGTCCGCGCAGCAGATATAGACGGTATTGCCAAGGGACGGATCATACGACTCAGCAAACCGTTCAATGATATAGTGCATGGCCTGTCTGCTGCCGCGTTTTTTTGCGATCGTATCCAGTTCGCCGGACGGATTGATATTCAGGACGGGCTTAATGTTCAAAGCCGTCCCCACAAAGGCAGTCGTCGCGGATACTCTTCCGCCGCGCTTCAGGTAAATCAGATCCTCCACCATAAACCAGTAATTAATCTTTTTCGCGTTTTCACAGAGCCAGGCTGCGTTTTCTTCCAGCGTCATACCCGCCGCACGGTTTTTACATGCTGCTTCCGCCAGTATTCCCATGCCCCCTGTCGCTCCGAGACTGTCCACGACCTCAATTCTGGCATCCGTATAGTCTTCTTTTATCGTGTCCACTGCCAGAAGCGCGGATTCATAGGTCTTGCTGAGGCCACTGGAAAGCGCGATATACAGAATTCCCTTCCCCTCTTTCACAGAGGGCAGAAATGTCTGCTCATAATGGTACGGGGTAATCTGGCTCGTCTGCGTAGGGATATTCTGCCGCATACTCTCGTAGAAATTGTGCATGGTTTCATCGCTCTCCGGTCCCACGGCGCGATGTGTTTCCTCGCCAAGCGTATACTCCATCGGAACATAGCGGAGGTCATTTTCCGCAGCCACCTTCTCATCGATATCAAGCGACATATCCACAAAAATTTCGTAATTCATTTTCATTTCCTTTCCTGTTAGATTATTTGTAACTATTCAGGACAGTACCTCGCACTTGCTGCGAGGTACGTATGAACATGAT
>JAJQIE010000069.1 GCA_021199395.1 Lachnospiraceae bacterium
GCCACAGCATAACCACGACCAGCGTAGCCAGACTGCCGTAGATCACGGACATATTTACCGAATATTCCAGATAAATCGAAAAGCAGTACGAAAACACACACCATGCGACAGAGGCAAATATTGCGCCCGGAAGCTGGCCGGACAGCTTCATTCTGCGGTTCGGGAGATAACTGTACATAAGCAAAAAGAGAACTGCCAGGACAACCATCGTGATCAGCGCCGGAAGGATTGTGCCAAATCCGGGAAGATACCTGAAAAGCGGAAACTGAGCTGTCACATAGTCACGCGCGCCATATCCCACTACCAGAATAACAAGGCTGATACCGAGCGCTACGATCAGGACAAATATATACACCGCGGCGCGCAGGCGTACTACAAAATAATTTCTTGTCTCCTCGATCCGGTAAATGGTGTTCAGACCGTCTGTCAGGCCAAGCACCGCCTTTCCGGCTGTCCAGACCGTGACCGCGGCCGTCCCCGAAACCAGCGCGATCGTCTGGCTGTAAATGGATTCCAGAATCGGAGCTATGATCCCGCTCACGTCAAACGGCGTCAGATCCTCTATCGCGTTCATGATCTCCTCCGGCGTAATTGACGTATATTTCACAAGCGTCAGCAGCATCATCAGAATCGGAAAGAAGCTCATCATGATAAAAAACGCTGCCTCCGCCGAATGCGCACGCACCTGATCCGCATTCACTTTTTTCAGAACATTTTTCGCAAACTTAACTGTATCGCCGGATTTTCCCATTTTTTCTTCCCTTTACCCTGATTTTTCTCCCAAAAATCAAACCCGATCATCCCGTCTGATTTCTCTCACCCTGCGGCGGTACCGTAATAATACTCCAGAATCTCCTGGAAAGAAGCCCCTTCAGACGCCATCTGTGCCGCGCCGTACTGACTCATACCGTTCCCATGTCCATAGCCTCCGCCGCAGACGCGAAGCACAACGTCCGCGTCTGCCCCGCCCTGATTCTGCTCTGTCCGGACATACCCGACGCTACCCTGCGCGAAGCGTATTGGAATGGACAGTACATTCTGTCGCTGAACACAGCGAAGATCCGTTTCCATTCCCGCGCTTTCCGATATCTGTATCATATCCACATAAAAAAAAGCACTCGGAAGCAGCAGCATATCGGAAACCGTTGTGCCATCCATCAACACTGCTTCCGCCTTCCCCGGAAAAAGGATCTGACGGATTTCGTACTCCCCCTCCACATCGACTGTTCCCTGCTCCGTCACAATCCGCAGCAGCTCCGCCTGCCCGTTCCCGCTGCGGGTCGCTACTGAAACATCCCTTAGCTCCTCCGCCAGTACCCCATATTTTTCCGCGAGTGTTTCCAGTATCTGAGCTGCCGGGATCTCCACCTGCCAGCGCAGCCATGCCGACCCGTACTCCGCTCCCCCATCGGGAACACCCTGAAGAAACTCCCGAAACGCTTCTTCTTCCCACAGATCCTCCCTGTGCTCAGAAAGACAGGAAGTCGAATAATACTGGATCGCATCCGTCGAAATGATCTCGCCGCAGGTCGAATCTACAGCTTCCACGGATAGTTCCGTGCTCTGGCAGTTATTATATACCTGAAATCTCACGCTGTCATCCAGATCCGCAATTGTTTTTTCACTTTTACACCTGTCAATACACTGTACCGCATAGGTTCTCGAACAGACCGCCTGCGCTTTCTGCGCTTCCAGCGGAAAAGACGAATACATCTCGCTGGAAACTACCGTATAGAGATATGTTTCCAGATCCAGCACATTTACGAGCGCAAGCCCGTCCTCCAGCCGGTAAATATAAAGCGCTCCCTTATATACAGGCGTCCCACAGGAGCGGTTCAGGCTCGTCACGCACAGTCCGTCTCCCCCTGCGGGCATTATACGGACAGCTTCCCCCACCAGCAGTCCCGATGCTCTTACAGTATACCCGGCTTCGCTCATCTGCACCAGAGCCATACAGGCGTCTTCGTCCTCCTGTGTAACGCTCACAAAGGAATAATCCTCCGCATAAGTTCCCTTTTCCACTGTAAATCCGGTCCTGCCGGCCACCGCTATCTCCCCAAACAGGTCACTTTCGTATCCGTCGTCCAGAATACGCACCCTGATATCTGTCGTCCCAATCTCATACATCTCCAACTGGCTTTCACCCGCATTCCCGGATGCTTCATGTCTTCCGGTCTGGCTTTCACCCGTATCCCCGGATGCTTCATATCTTCCGGTCTGGCTTTCATCCGTATCCCCGGATGCTTCTGGCGCAGTGTCGCTTATCGCCTGCTCTCCCTCTCTCAGATATCCGTATAACAGATAAAAAGAAAAAAATATCGCCCCAGCCAGCAGCGTCAGCTCCAACGCCACTGTAAGCCGGGCGATGATTTTTTTTCGTTTCATTCCGCCAGCGTCCTCCCACAGCCATAGCTCCTGTATCATTATATTTCGGGATGAACGCAGCTATGACTGCGGCAAAGCTATGGCAAACAACAAAAATACCCTGTCATTCGCTATAAAGGATGCACACGACCGTATGTGGAATAGCTGCCTGCGCAGTCTGCCACAGACAAAGCTTCCTGCATCACAAAATAATCGCAATGACCACAATTATCGCGATAATACAGCAAAATGGAATACTGCAGCAGCCTCTCCTCGGCGGATAGCCTCTCCATCCACCCCAGCCTCTACGCGGGGGCGGCGGTCCGCCCGGTCCCCCTCCAAAGCCGCCGCGCGGACCTCCTGGGCCTCCTCCAAAGCCACCGCCCGGACCTCCTGGGCCTCCAAAACCGCCGCCCGGACCTCCTCCGTGTCCGCCGCCTGCTCTTCCTCCTGGCATAAAATCAACCTCCTTTCGTCAACCATTCTGATACTTATAAGTGCTGCTCCGGTAAATTCCTTCCTAG
>JAJQIE010000074.1 GCA_021199395.1 Lachnospiraceae bacterium
CAATATAATAGAAGAACAGGATACATGGAAGCTGATTGATTATGAGTGGACATTTCCTTTTCCGGTGCCGGTGGAATTTATCATATATCGAATTCTGCATTATTATTTTGAAACAAATAAAAGCAGGGAGGTTTTGAAAAATAAAAACTGGCTGAAATTGTCTGAATCTGACCGGCGGATGTTCCAGAAGATGGAGCTTCAGTTTTTGCGGTATATCAATGGAGAGCGGCATCCGGTCTATGAGCTGTATTCAGTTATGGGCAAGGCGGCTGTAGATCTGGATACACTGCTGTATCGGCATGTCCATGAGGTGAGAGTCTATAAAGACACAGGAGGGAGCTATAAGAAAGAAAATGCCGCCCTTTACAGCATTGCCGCCGCGGAGAATGGCAGGGTCACGTTCCGGTTTGAAATGGAGGAGGGTGCGATCCGGTATCTTATCGCGCCATACGAACGCGGATGTATTCTGCGGGTGGAGAGTGTGAAATTGAATGGACGGCCGATTGCCTATACGACAAACGGCGTCAGGCTGGATGACAATGTATTCGTGTTTGAAGATGAGCCGTGGCTGGAAATCGGGGTATCCGGGAAAATTGTCGGTGAGATTGCCGTAGTGTATTGGCTGGACGCACAGATTTCACAGTATTGCGGGACACTTGCGAAGTGTATGGAGGATGGCGGCTATGAAATGTTGATGTCTTATCCGCCATTCAGAATCCAGAGAAAGTACCAGGAATACAAAAAAAAGATAAAAGCAAAGCTGAAAAAGCGCTTAAAGTCGAACCCGGTGACTTATAAGGCAGGAAAAAAAATAAAGGCCGCCCTTCGAGGGGAAAAGATCAGAAAAGAAGAGGAATCCGTGGAAAAGGTTGTATATGCTCTGTGTCCGCAGGATGAATGGCAGAAGCAGAGGGATACGAAATTTCCCAGGAATATCCGGTTCAGTATTCTTGTGCCATTATACAATACCCCGGAACGGTATCTGAAGGAAATGATTGAGTCCGTGCAGTACCAGACCTATGAGAACTGGGAGCTTTGTCTGGCAGACGGCAGTGATGAGGATCACCGTCAGGTGCAAAAGATCTGTCGGCGCTATAGTGAGAAGGATGGGCGAATTAAATACAAAAAGCTGGAGAAAAACCTGGGAATTTCCGGCAATACAAATGCCTCCATTGATATGGCGACAGGCGATTATATTGCGCTTTTTGACCATGATGATTTCCTGCACCCCTGTGCGCTTTTTGAAAATATGAAGATAATCTGCAGGTATCAGGCGGATTACCTGTATACCGATGAGGCTACGTTTGAAGGGACGAATATCTTCCATATTATTAATAAGCACTGCAAACCGGACTTTGCCATAGATAATCTGCGAGCAAATAATTATATCTGTCATTTTTCGGTATTTAAAGCAGAATTGCTGGAAAAGACCGGAGGATTTCGCGCAGAGTATGATGGAAGCCAGGATTTTGATCTGATACTTCGTCTGACTGAGCAGGCAGAGAAAATCTTTCACATACGGAAGATTCTGTATTACTGGCGCTCGCATCCGGCTTCGGTTGCTTCGGATATCAGCGCAAAAACCTATGCGATAGACGCGGCAAAGCGTGCGGTCGAGTCTCATCTGGACAGAATGGGACTGTGCGCGAAGGTTGAGAGCAGCGAAGCTTTCCCCGCTATTTTCCGCCTTCGATATGATGTTCCGCGAAAGCCGCTGATTTCGATTCTCATACCGAATAAGGATCATAAATCGGATCTGGAAAAGTGTATCCGCTCAATTCTGGAAAAATCGACCTATGATAACTATGAGATTATTATTGTTGAAAACAACAGCTTTAAGGATGAAACCTTTGCGTATTATAATGAGCTGGAACAGTACGAGAAGATTTCGGTAATCACATATGAAGGCTCTTTTAACTACGCGAGAATCAATAATTTTGCAGCCAGATCGGCAAAGGGTGAGTATCTTCTGCTATTGAATAATGATACGGAGGTTATCACGCCGGAATGGATGGAAGAACTGATGATGTATGGTCAGCGGGATGACGTGGGCGTTGTAGGGGCAAAGCTTTTCTATAGCGACGGCACAGTACAGCATGCCGGCGTTGTTATAGGTATGGGCGCAGATCGTGTGGCAGGGCATAGCCACTATGGCCTGGATCGCCTGGATATCGGTTATATGGGTAAATTATATTACGCACAGGATGTTTCTGCGGTGACGGGAGCCTGTATGCTGGTGAAAAAGAGCATTTATGAGGAAATTGGCGGGATGGACGAGCGGTTCGAGGTCGCATTTAACGATGTAGATTTCTGCCTGCAGGCGCGCGAGAAGGGCTATTTGAATATATTTACTCCTTACTGTGAGCTGTACCATTATGAATCCATGTCCAGAGGGCATGCGGATCAGCGAGACAAGAAGATTCGCTTTGAACAGGAGGTCGCGTTGTTTAAAGAGAAATGGGGCGATGTAATTAAAGCGGGGGATCCCTATTTTAATCCCAGCTTTTCACTTGACCGTCCGGATTTCTTTATTCCGGATTGAATCTGATGTGGTGCATTACGTGGCTGCTGAAAGGATCATGGAGCAGGAGGCGAGAGACATTTCCGGGAATAAGATCAAAGGTTTTTTCCGAAAACTGAATTTCTATAATATCAGAAAGGGAATCCGGTATCTGCGGCATTTTGGCGTAAAAGAATTCCTGATCCGGCTGAGCGACCGGATTGAGCCGGAGGAAGTGCCCTATGGCTCATGGTATGAGAAGCACCGGGCAAGCGAGGAGGAGCTGGCGCGCCAGAGGAGCCGGAAGTGGAAAAATCCGGTGCAGATCAGTATTGCGGTTCCGCTGTCCCGCCCCCAGCTTACCTGC
>JAJQIE010000266.1 GCA_021199395.1 Lachnospiraceae bacterium
ATATCGGGTCACATCAAGCTGAGGCCAGTAGTCCATCCCCGCCCGCCTAAGCGCTTTCTCAGTCAGCCGAAATCCAAGCGGTTCAATCAGATGAAGCCGCGTACCGGTCGCAACACAGGTCCGTCCGATGTTCCCGGTATTTGCCGGAATTTCCGGCTCATATAAGACAATATTCACAGCTTTTCCTCCGTACCCTCTTCGACACATTACGGCCTGCGCACTCTTTCACGACATGTTTGGTTTGCCGTATTTCAGCCTGCTTCTCGTGGCACAGCCTGTTTGCCGCCTTCCGACCGCAGCCTTGTGATAAATGCCTCCAGACGCCCCAGAGCGACCTTCAGCGCATCAATGGAATACGCGTAGGAGATGCGCAAAAAGCCCTCGCCGCACGCGCCAAACGCTGTACCCGGAACGACCGCTACATGCTCTTCTTCCAGCAGCCGCATTGCAAAATCATCCGAAGTCATACCGAACTCTTTGATGCACGGAAAGACATAAAATGCTCCAAACGGTTCAAAGCACGGCAGCCCCATACGCTTAAACTCATGCATCAGGAAACGCCGGCGCTGATTGTAGGATTCACGCATCTGCGCGACGTCAGCGTCCCCGTTGCGCAGAGCTTCGACCGCAGCATACTGGCTGGTCGTCGGCGCACACATAATCGCAAACTGGTGAATCTTCGTCATCTGCTCGATAATATCCCGCGGCCCGCAGACATAGCCAAGACGCCATCCGGTCATCGCATAGGACTTGGAAAATCCATTGATTGTCAGCGTGCGTTCCCACATACCCGGCAGGCTTGCAATGGACACATGGTCGCCTTGATAGGTCAGCTCCGAATAAATCTCATCAGAGAGCACATACAGGTCTTTTTCAATCACAACCTCCGAGATCGCTTCCAGATCCTCACGCCGCATCACTGCCCCGGTCGGATTGTTCGGAAATGGAAAAATCAGCATTTTCGTCTTATCTGTAATCTTTTCGAGAAGCTCCTCCTTCGTCAGCCGGAACTGGTTTTCTTCCTTCAGTTCAATGACAACAGGTATGCCTCCAACCAACTGTACGCAGGGCAGATATGAGACGTAACAGGGCTGCGGGATCAGCACCTCATCCCCCTCGTCAATCATAGCGCGCAGCGCAATATCAATACCCTCACTGCCTCCGACCGTTACCAGCGTCTCATGCACCGGATCATAAGTCAGGCTGCAACGGCGTTTCAGGTAGCGACAGATTTCCTCACGGAGCTCCATCAGTCCGGAGTTCGAGGTGTAAAAGGTGCGCCCTTTTTCCAGCGAATAAATACCTTCGTCGCGAATATGCCAGGGCGTGTCAAAATCAGGCTCGCCTACGCCAAGGGAAATGACATCCTCCATCTCATTTGCAATATCAAAAAACCGACGGATGCCAGATGGTTCAATAGCCATTACTTTCTGTGATAACGGATTTCTCACGGGGTCACCAACATCCTTTCATCCTTCTGCTTATTATCAAGTATCGTTCCATAATCCTTATATTTTTTGAGAATAAAATGTGTCGCTGTGCTCAGAACATAATCCAGAGTGGACAGCTTGTCACTGACAAAGCTCGACACCTCGCGAAGCGATTTTCCCTGCAGGATTACCAGCAGATCATACGCCCCTGAAATCAGATAAACAGACTGCACCTCCGGATAATTGTAGATTCGCTCCGCGATCGAGTCAAAGCCCTGTCCCCTCTGCTGTGTGACGCGCACCTCAATCAGCGCCGTTACCTTTTCAGAATCTGTCTTTTCCCAGTTAATCAGCGTATGATAACCGCAGATCACCTGCTCCTGCTCCATATCCTCCACTTCTTTGCGAATAACGTCCTCGCTTGAGCCAAGCAGGACAGCCAGCTCTCCCAGATCCATTTTACTGTTTTTTTCCAAAAATGTTAAAATCTGCTCTCTCATTATTCCTTCACTCCTGTCTCTGTTTCTGAATTGTCCGCAACTGTGTCCATATCTTTCATCTGTCATTTCTTTTTCCACGCTGTTGTCCGGACACAGTCACCCCCCTGTCGCACGCAGCCTGATCTGTCTCAGGCACGCGGTGCGATGCATAAAGCGCCAGCAGCCAGCCATCTGCCGCTATCCGCTGATTCTCCATAATTCATCTGCTTTCGGGCGGTCCAGGAATCGCCGGCTCTCTCCATTTAAGATCAGACGGTCATTGCCGTCCGTCGTCCGACCGATCACGCAGGCTGAAATATCCGCGTCCCGCAGCATGGAAAGCAGCGCCTCCGGCTGCTCAGTAGCGATCAGAAGACTCCCCTCCGAATACAGATAATATGGATTAACGTCAAAATATTCACATATCTCTATTGTCTCCTGCTTTACAGGAATCTTTTTAATATCCACTTCCAGTCCGACACCCGCACCTTCTGCCATCTCCCAGAGCGCATTAAAAATACCGCCCCGCGCAATGCAGTACACATGGGAGGAACCGAAGTGGTTCACGGCTCGTGCGGCCTCTGTGACCGACATCCAGCGATCAAAACCCTTTGCCCGCTCGACCATCTGAAATGGGTAATTACCCAACAGCTCTTCCTCATGCAAACGAACAAGAGAAGCTGTCCCTGCCAGTCCAATCTGACGCGTTACGATCAGCTCCATCCCCTGACGCACGGGAAACGCCTCTTTCCTCCGATCATCCGGCTGTTCACCATTGATCCGCCTCATATATTTTTTTTCAATTTTATTTTCTTCAATACCATTTTCCCCATTATCATATGCTCCGACGCCGGTGACAAAATACTGTGGAAACGACACCGAATCTGACACCTGTATATCTGCTGTCGCTTATACACATATCCGAGCCCACGA
>JAJQIE010000314.1 GCA_021199395.1 Lachnospiraceae bacterium
GTAAGCGATTAAATTTCGGGCGGTAGTTACCGCCACACTACATTTTTGAAGTAGAAAGTAGTTTTTTACTCCAATTCAAAAATGCCATGGCCGAAGGTTACGGCCAAAGCACCTTGACAATCCACATATGATCAATCTGTAGTTTACTGGTTTTCAGCCAGAGCCATCTGCCCGACTTCCGCTTTTACGGATTCACTCCATGGAGCCAGCCGTTCCAGTTCTCCGTCTGTCATGCTGCTGTTTGGCAGTTTTTCGAGGAGCAGGGTAAGGTAGTGGTAGGCGTTTACTCCGTTTGCTTTTGCCATCTCTACCATAGTGTAGCACATGGCACTGGCTTCCGCGCCAACCGGGCGGTCACTGAAGAGCCAGCCCTTGCGCCCCACTACAAATGGCCGGATGGAGTTCTCGCTCGGGTTGTTCGAAAGGCTGCACCTCCCATCCTCCAGATATGTCATGAGGTAAGGGATACGGTTGCGGGCGTATGTTACGGCTTTGGCCATACGGGAGCCTTTGACGGGCGACTGCTTTTCAAGCCACGCCAAAAAGCCTTCAATCACCGGCTTTTCTTTCTCAATCCTGGCCTGTTTGATGGCATCGAACGAAAGGTTCTTCTTTTTAATCTTCCTTTCCTCCTCGAAGAGGCGGTTGAGATACATGACTCCCTGCACAGCAGGCTGCGCGTAATCCAGCTCTTTGCCTTTGGGGATCGCGTCGATCAGGTAGCGCCGGATGTGTGCGTAACACGCTGTCCGTTTTGCGGAGCGGAGCTTGTTGTATCCGCTGTACCCGTCGCACATCAGGTAGCCGCTGTATCCATCCAGGAAATCCACGGCGTTCTCACCGGCGCGGGTCTGGGAATACTTGTAGATGATGATGGGCGGCCCGCCGTCCTCCCCGCTGCGGTAAAGCCACATATAGGACTGTGTCTGGGCCCGGCGCCCCGGTTCATGGAGCACCTGCACCGGTGTCTCGTCCGCCATGACAAACTGGCGCTTCAGCAGTTCCCTGCGGAAGAAGTCATACATCGGCCGGAAAAAATCGTCGGCATTCCGGATGACCCAGTTTGCCAGCGTCGCGCGGCTGATCTGTGCGCCGCACTGCTTCCAGTCGCGTTCCTGGCGGTACAGGGGCATGCCGTTGAAGTATTTCTGATAGATGACATAAGCAACTGTGGAAGCGGAAGCCATCCCGTGTATCATATGGGCCCGGCCATCTTTCCCTTTTTTGATACAGGGAAGTCCGGCACCAGTTTTACAGGCAGGGCACCCATAGTTTATACTGTAGTATTCGCGGATCTTTGCTTTTGGACGGGTGAACTCGATTTCCCGGCGGACAAACTCCTCCCCGATCTTTTCGAGCGGGGTGCCGCAGATCCCGCAGATGCGTTCCTCTGCCGGGACATCGAGGTAGCATTTCTCCACAGGGATGCCCTTAAACCGGTCATCATTATTCTTCCGGGGCTTGCGCGTTGTTTTATCCGTGGGCGGCTCTGTGGCAAAAGCCTCTTCCTGTCCGGCAAGCAAAGGGTCCTGTTCCGCCTCAGCCTCATTAAAGAGGTCCATCTGGCCGGGGATCTGCGCAACGCCTTTTTCGCTGGAAGATCCAAAGAGCTTTTTCGTCAGGTAGTCGACCTGCTCTTTCAGGTTGTCGCGTTCCTGGCTGACCTGCTCCTGCTGGGCTTTCAGCATTTCGATGGTCTCGCGCAGCGTCTGGATGAGTTTATTCAGTTCAGTGATGGTATCTTTCATCTCCCGGAACTGGAGATCTTTCGGACTGTCTGCCACGTGGTTTTCCCCCGTTTTCTGATGGCTTTATTATACCACGGAACAGCCTGTTTTTACAGGGAAACAGGGGCTGAAAAGTGCCGAAATACAAGGCTTTATCCCAGTATTTCTGTGCATTATTTCCCCGCCGGAGACATCATGTTTTTGCAGTCCGGATCGCCTTCGGCTGTTCGATATCGATGCCGGACATCAGCCAGTCAAACTCCCTCCATGTGAGGTTGCGGACCTCGGATTTATTGCGCGGCCAGCGGTACCGGCCCTGTGCCACAGTGAGCCTTTTGTAGATCAGCACCATGCCGTCCGGCTCGGTCAGGATCGCTTTGATCCTGTCACACCTGCGGCCGCAGAAAAGGTACAGGGCATTCGCATAGGGATCCATGGAAAACTGTTCCCGGATGATCGCACAGAGGCCATCAATGGATTTCCTCATATCCGTCCGCCCTGTGACGATATAGATCGCGTCCACGCCGGAGATGTCACCTAACATGACACCGCCGCCTTTGCCAGCCGGATCACCTGCCCCAACAGGGCAGGGTCAGCGGAGTTGCTGATCTTCAGATGGATGCCATCCATGCTGAGTTCGATCGTATGTGGATTGTCAAGGTACATGCCGGATGTCAGCGGCACTGCCGGAGCATCCGTTCCCGGACATGAGTCCGGGCATATGTCAATCTGGACGATATCCTGACGGGATGTCAGGTCCATGGCACATGCAGTTTTATTCCTCATGGGAATGTCGCAGGCCTTTTTACGGAGCCTGGTCACTGCATTATAAAATGAGTTGATACTGATATTGTTTTGTTCACACCAGTTGCTGTCACTCATTCCGCTCTGCCTGCATTCCTGAATGATATGGAGCCAGTCGTTATCGGAGCGGCGGTTACTATACTTGGACATAGGGTTCCTCCTTTTTTGCAATGACAGTGAATTCCTACCGGCTACCAATCGTTACCGGTGCCAAATGAACGAAACTACGATTCACTACCATTATAAGGGGATCCCCGTTAGCGGGAAACCCGCCCAAAATTTAGGCGCTTAC
>JAJQIE010000235.1 GCA_021199395.1 Lachnospiraceae bacterium
GATACTTTCAGCGGAAGCCTTTGGGATGTCTGATCAGGCGGTAAACGATAAGTATTATATAGCCTGTAATGGAGCAAACATATATCAGACGCCCCTCCATCAGCCGGATGCTGAGCCTGTAATTGCCTGTGAGAGCTGCTACTACCGCATTTTGCCCGACGGGTTTGAGCAGAGAACGATGTTCTGGATCGGACTGCACTTCAGGGACGGACACTCTGAGATTTCCCTTCCCGATAATAAGCCGGTCAATCCGATGATGGCTGCCGCGCTGGCGCGTCACAGTGCATGGGAGACGGCAACGCTTATGAGAAATGTGATGGCATTCTGGGAAGACAGGAAAGTGGGAACAATATGAAGCATGTGAACAGAGAAGAAATGAAGCTGATTACTGGAATTATAATCGTATCGCTGCTGTGCCAGGTCAATACAATGCTTTCACCGGCTTTGTCCGCGTTTCAGCAAAGCTTTCCGGATGCAGCGGATACGATGATACAGGCATTGATCACGATTCCCTCGCTTACAAGCATTCCATTCTTTTTAATAGGAGGCGCGCGTTCGAGACTGGTTACTACAAAGCGTATGCTCTTAGTTGGGGTGGCGCTTGTCTCCGTGGGCGGACTGCTCCCCGTTTTTTTGGATAATATTTTCTGGATTCTTGTATGCAGAATGGTAATGGGAGCGGGACTTGGGTTTGTGTCGCCATTTTCCCAGAGCCTGATCAGCGATAACTTTGAAGGCGAAGAGATTACCGTTATGTTTGGCATTCAGGCGGCGGCGATAAGCGCCGGAAACATGATTGGCTGTTATGTGTCAGGATATTTGGCGACCATAAGCTATCATGCCAGCTTCCTGTGTTATCTGCTGGCTCCCATTGCGTTCATAACGACGGTCATCCTGGTTCCATCCATTTCAAAGCACCCAGCTGAACGGGGAAAAAGCGCACTGAAGGATTATCTGGAGGTGCCGCTGAATTTGTGGCTCAGATATATTTTTATGTTTGGTTTTTCGATTGTCTATTTCACGTATTTCAATAATACATCGCTTCTTATGAGCGCGCGGGGGATTGGAGATACGGCTGCAGCCGGAATGACGACCGCATTTTCCTGTATCATAGGGATTATTGCAGGACTCATGATGCCAAAGCTTCACAGCTGGCTGAAAGGTATGATGATTCCGGCCATGACTCTTTGCATGGCGCTTGGCATGATGGCTGAATTAAAAGCGGAATCCCTGGTTCTGATCAACCTGTCCTCGTTTCTGATCGGTTTTGCGTTTTCGGTAGTGATGCCGTTTATGGTAGCCGATATTACCAGATCTGAGCCGGATATGAACCATACGGTCACATCCTCACTGTTTGTGACGGCGAACGCCATAGGCGCGTCCGTATCTGCGGTTTTGCTGGAGTGGGTGTCAAATCTGCTGGGAATGGAGGGACCGGTTGGACAGGTGTCGATAGGAGTCGCGCTGGGCTTTGTTTTAACTGGAGGAGCATTGGCTGCTGAGCTTGTCAGCAGAAGGAATAAAAGCAGAAAGGAAGAATAATTATATGGAAATGAGATTTTCTTTATCAAGCAGTGTACGGTATGGAAGGGGAATTTCCGGGTCTGTGGGAAGCCTGCTCAGAGAAAATAATATAAAGAAGACCCTGTTAGTGTATGACAAAGGAATTTTTAAAGCAGGGCTTACGGCTCCCATCCGCAGTGCTATAGAGAAAGAAGGAATTGAGGTCGCTGTTTTTGACAATGTAGAGCCAAATCCGACGGATATCTCCATCAGCGAGGGAGCAGCGGTTGCCAGGAATGAGAATGTACAGGCTATTGTGGCGATCGGCGGTGGAAGCGCAATGGATTGTGCCAAGGGAATTAATGTACTTCAGGCAAATCCCGAACCGATTATACAGTATGAGGGCGGCGATAATGTACCAAACAGGGGCCTTTTTATGGTGTGCATTCCGACGACCGCCGGAACATCAAGCGAGATTACTTCTGTTTGTATTATCACGGATACGCAGACGGAGCGGAAATATATCATGGCCGGAAAGAATGTGGGCGCGGATTACGCTCTTGTAGATCCGGCATTGACAGACAACCTTCCGCAAAAGGTTTCCGCTGCTACCGGAGTGGATGCTCTGACTCATGCGCTGGAGTCCTACGTGTCGCTGGGGGCAAATCCGCTGACAAAGCCGCTTTCTCTTCAGGCTGCAAAGCTTATATATAATAATCTGGCTGAGGCAGCGAATGTGCCGGGGTCAAAGAATGCCCGTGATCAGATGTCTCTTGGCTGCATTATTGTAGGCTGCGCTTTTTCCAATGCGGGTCTGGGGCTGGTGCACGCGATATCCCACACACTGAGCGCACATTTTGGCCTTGCGCATGGAGTTGCCTGCGGAGTGACTCTTCCGTATGTGCTGGAGTACAATTATGAGTCGGCAAAGGAAGGCTACGATGAGCTGAAAGAAGCCATCTGTCCGGGAACGGAAAAATCTCTCGCGCAGCTGGTACTGGAGCTTGAAAGAGAGCTTGATATGCCGAGACTTGGACAGTGCGGTGTTCCGGAGGATAAGCTGCCCTTCCTCGCAGCGGAAACGATGAAAGAGGATTATATGACGAACCCGAACACAGTTATTAATGAAGAGGTCGTTCTTGAAATTTTAAAGAAAGCCTATTAAGAAATTCATACAAAGCATTTTTTGACGAGCCTGACATTGAGTGTCAGGCTCGCTGTGCATAGCAGCCGCATATGCGCATTTTCATGTATTCATTTTACTGAAAAGTATATACAATTATCAGAATCTGTGCTAAAATAAATAAGAAA
>JAJQIE010000286.1 GCA_021199395.1 Lachnospiraceae bacterium
CTTCTCTCAAACGCTAGAATATAGTATATTGTATACAAGGGCTGCGGATGGGGCGGATCCTACTCCGTCCGGTCTGTTCGGTACGGAAGGTGAAAGGGCAAAGGATGGAGGAGCGGAAGCTGAACGAGATAAGGCTGAAGGCGAGGGCAAAAATAAATCTTTGTCTGGATGTGCTGCGAAGACGTCCGGACGGATATCACGATTTACGAATGGTGATGCAGACGGTAAACCTGTGTGATGAGATCACGCTGCGGACGGTCGATGTGAGAGAGCCTGGACAGACCGACGGAGCGGCTGCATTTCGGCAATCTGAGCGGTTTGGCATGGCGGAAGCGGAGCAGACCGACGGAACAGCCGGAGAAACGGATATCCGGATACGTGTCATTGGCGGTGCTGGACTCGTCCCGGCGGATTCGGGCAATCTCGCGTACCGGGCGGCGCAGATGCTGATGGAAGAGTTTGAGATTCGGCAGGGGCTGGAAATTACGCTGAAAAAACAGATACCTGCGGCAGCAGGTCTGGCGGGAGGCAGCGCAGACGCGGCGGCGGTGCTGACTGGCGTAAATCAGATGTTTGATCTGAAGCTTGACGAACAGGCTCTGATGCGCCGGGGCGTAAAAATCGGCGCTGACGTCCCTTACTGTATCCTGCGCGGGACTGCGCTTGCTGAGGGGATCGGGGATCGCCTGACCCGTCTGCCGCAGGCGCCGGAGGCATATGTGGTGCTGGCAAAACCGCCGGTGGAGGTGTCTACGGGATATGTGTATGCGAATCTGAGGCTTGATGAGGGATGCGGCCATCCGGATGTCGATGGGCAGGTGCGGGCTATCCGTGAAGGGGATCTTTACCGGATGGCAAAGACCATGGGAAATATGCTGGAAGCAGTGACGATTCCCGCGTTTCCGGTGGTCGGTGAGATAAAAGCGCGTATGATGCGCTGCGGCGCGGTCAATGCCATGATGAGCGGGAGCGGTCCGACGGTATTTGGGCTGTTTGAAGACCGGGTGAAAGCAGAGAATGCATGTGAGGAGCTTGCGGACAGGATGCAGCTGAAAGAGGTGTTTCTTACAACCTTTTATCAGCGGCTCGAAACCGCGGGAGACGCTGGAAAATGATTTGGGGATGTTCCTGCGTCCGGCGCGGCAAAGGATGGATTTACCGGCAGACCGTATCGTAAGAGCCTGTGCAGAAGGTGCATGGGTCCGTGATATGGGCTGCAAAGAAGCAGGAGATGAAGGAATGGTAGAAACATTACAGTTACAGATGAATGAATATCTGCCGCTTCGGGATGTCGTGTTTCAGACTTTGCGGCAGGCGATTTTGAGAAATGAAATAAAGCCGGGAGAACGGCTGATGGAGATCCATCTGGCACAGAAGCTGGGGGTCAGCAGGACGCCGGTCCGGGAAGCGATACGGATGCTGGAGCTGGAAGGACTGGTGACCACAATTCCCCGCAAGGGCGCGGTGGTGGCGGATATCACGATCTCCGATCTGGAAGATGTACTGGAGGTTCGCCTTGCGCTGGAGGAGCTGGCGGTTCAGAATGTATGCAGGCGGATCACACAGGAGCAGCTGGAAGGAATGCGGTGCCTGGCGGATGAATTCCGTGAGAGCCTGAAAAAGGATGATGTGGACGCCTATGCGCAGGCTGATATGAAATTTCATGACGCGATTTATAACGCGACCGGAAACCGGCGTCTGGTACAGATCCTGAACAATCTGCGGGAACAGATGTACCGCTATCGCATGGAATACCTGAAGGACAAAAGCTCACACCAGATTCTGGTGAGGGAGCACGCGGAAATCCTTCAGGCGCTTGAAGCGCATGACGAGCGGAAGGCCATGGAGGCGACGAGCAGACATATTGACCGGCAGAAAGAGCATATTATTGCGGAGCTGAGCAGAAAATAAATACAGAGAAAAGAGAGAATCCGGTGATGAAAAAGATTTTGGATCTGATTAGTGGGGAAGTTGCGTCCGCATTTGAAGCCTGCGGCTATGATGCGGCATATGGAAAGACCGGTGTTTCGAACCGTCCGGATCTGTGCGAGTATCAGTGCAACGGCGCTATGGCTGCGAAGAAAAGATATCAGAAAGCGCCGATGGCGATTGCGAATGAGGTCGTAGAAAAGCTTACCGAAAGGATGGAATCGGAGCAGGGGAAGCTCCCCGTGTTTGAAAAGGCGGAGGCAGTAAATCCCGGCTTTATTAATTTGAAGGTGTCAGGAGAATATCTCGCCGGATATCTGGATGAGATGGCTGCTGATGAGAATCTTTCATGTGAAAAGACAGAGCATCCAAAGACGATTATTGTAGACTATGGCGGGGCGAATGTGGCCAAGCCGCTTCATGTGGGGCATCTGCGCTCCGCGATTATCGGTGAGAGCGTGAAGCGAATCTGCCGTTTCGCGGGGAATCAGGTGATCGGAGACGTACATCTGGGAGACTGGGGGCTGCAGATGGGGCTGATTATCACAGAGGTACGCTGCCGCCAGCCAGAGCTTCCGTATTTTGACCCGGCCTTTGAGGGGGAATATCCTAAGGAAGCGCCGTTTACGATTTCAGAGCTGGAGGAAATCTATCCGACCGCGAGTGCGAAATCAAAGGAGGACGAGGCCTATAAAAATGAGGCGCTGGAGGCTACCGCGAAGCTTCAGGACGGCGAGCGCGGATATCGTGCGCTCTGGCAGCATATTCTGAATGTGTCTGTCGCGGATCTGAAGAAGAATTACAGCAGCCTGAACGTCGAATTTGACCTCTGGAAAAAGGAGTCTGACGCGCAGCCCTATATACCGGATATGGC
>JAJQIE010000145.1 GCA_021199395.1 Lachnospiraceae bacterium
AATACCATTTAAATTAGCAATTTGCTTACGATTGCTAAAACAGGAATTCACGCCAATGGCCTTTAAAGCTGTTACAAGGCTGCCTGATGTCCCTGTATATTTTTTGTAGTATGTGTAGGTATAGGTTGTGGCTGCCGAAGCAGCCATGCCAGTCCCTAAGCCATTACTATTCGTAACGGTAGCCATCGGATCAAAGACGGCAAGCATAAGAACAAGAATACCAACCAGGCATTTTTGAAAGCAGTTGCGTTTTACAGTGATTTCATTCTTATTTGTTTTCATAACTTTTTCCTCCTTTTGGATGCAGGTCTTGATACTAAATTTTATCATTACGTCTTCCCTGCACTACTTTTCATTTAAGCGATATCAGTTTCTCATGTCCTCAATTTTCAAGCATCTTTCAAAATAAATATCATAAAACTCAATAATGCTTCTCTCACATCCCTTCTTCCCTGCAGATTCAAAAACAAAAGAAAAATTGCCATAAGGATTATTGCTGAATCCTTATGGCAATATTAAATCATATAGAATATTCTTATTCTAGGACACACAAAATATAAACCGGTTACGCATATTCAAAGCGGAGCACTTCGTTCAGTCTGTCCGGACTGTCGAAGAGTATCAGCAGCTGCTCCTCTCCAGACAACCTACAGTGCTCTATAAAATCATTGTATAGAGTCTCATTCATCTCGGGCTGTCCCGTCTCCAGATGATACAGATACATCGTCTGATATGTGATGCAGGAGGAAATGTTAATGTGTTTCTGCAAATGAATCTGTGCTTCCGGCACAAACGTCATCGCCAGCACAAAAGCCCGCTCCCTCTCAACTGCTTCCGTTTCATTCCCCACGCGCGAAAAAATCAGTGCGATATAGCGGAATACAAGCTCCATCGGATGGTTCTTCGAATAAAGGTACTCTCTGTGTATGACGCCTGCCAGCAATTCCAGAAGCTCAGGTCCAACCAAATCCAGATAGAACGCATAGACTCCTTTCAGGAAAACGTATAGCTTGAAGGCGTCAAACCTGCTCTCATCCAAAAGCCTTTCCAGGCACTCTGTGAGAGTATCCGTCTCATAAGCCCCGAAATACCCGTGCGCATACATTTCGAAAAGAAGCCGGTCGTCTGTTTCAATCGCATAATTTAAAATGTGCGAAGTCGTAATGGTACAGTTGAAGCTGTCCGTTCCAAATTCTTCAAGCGCTTTTTTGAAATAATCAAGAGGCGTCAAACCCTCTTCCTTGACATCCTGCTCATCGAATTTTGTCTTAATGTCCGCAGGAAGCAGTTCGAGAAGGGTCATATAGCAACCCTTCGCGCTGTAGCTGCATGCCAGTTCATAAGAGAAACCGGCTTTGCCTGTCTCCATTCCGGGCAGCTTCGGTCTGTCCTGCTTCGATGCGTTGATTTTCTCAATCCAGGTAATATTGCTGCTGACCAGATCATATGCTTTCCGGTATCCCAGTCCGTCCGGGGTGATGAGTCCATCCGCGATAGTGACAGCTACATGGTTGATCAGATCAAGGTATTCGTTTTCGTTCCTGAAAATATCTGACATCCCATCCTGAGTCGTTCCTGACTGGAATTCTTCCAGCAGAGACAGAGCCTCTTTGCTCTCTCCGATATAATTGCAACAGGTTATCCCGCAGCATAGCAGCTGATTTTTTTTCGTCGGACGTATCGCATCCTTGTGCTCCGAAACCAGTCCCCGCAGTCCTTTAAAGATATAAAAAAGTCTGGAAGCCGAAGTCTGTATCTCACCGCCGCGAATCGCCTCTTTGAGCTGATCCACTGCTCCTGTCAGATTATCTGTTTTAAATGCAAGCTGATGGCTTAACTGTTCA
Organism: Lachnospiraceae bacterium; assembly: GCA_021199395.1. Taxonomy (GTDB): domain Bacteria; phylum Bacillota; class Clostridia; order Lachnospirales; family Lachnospiraceae; genus Choladousia. The sequence continues at coordinate 1,845 of JAJQIE010000145.1, forward strand.
GGCGGACAATCCGAAAGAAGGCGGTTCTCAAAGAGATAAGAAAACAGCTTATAATAATCCGGCGTATCGCAGTTCTGCAAAAATGCCTCTATATGTTCCAACATCTGGAGGACTTCTTCCTCCGACTGATACCGGTACCGGGGATTATAATCCAGAATACAGGAAAGGAACGGGCGGATCACGGATGCTTTCAGCTCACTGCCGCAGACTTCCGAAAGGCTGTCGTCCTGTATGCTTCCGTCATCCTCATCCATGTCCGACAGTGCCTGCCCCAGAAGCATCCGCAGATAAATTCTGCCAACAGAGTAGAGATCTGTGGCCCTGCAGACGGCATGGAAATTCCCCTGCAGGTATTCCGGAGCCGCATACGCAGGGTTCGCCACAATATAATCTGGCACATCCGGTGCAATAGTATTGCCGCGGAGAGGCCGGACGCTGGCAAAATCGATGAATTTTACTGTACCATAGTCTCCATTTTTGATATCGACATTTTCAAAAAAGATATTTCCCGGATGCAGATCCAGATGCAGATATCCGGTGATCCCATTATGGAGATTACAGTTATGCATCACTTCCAGTGATTTAAGGATTTCCTTAAGCAGACGGATGCATACGGTACTCTTTTCAAGTCCGTAGTAATGATTCGTTTCCAACTCTTCAATCAGGTCACTTAAGAACATCCCATGCTTTTTAAACTGCATGAGAGCATACTTTTTCCCGTTCTCCTTCAGTATTTCGGGAACAGGGATCACTACCTCGCGTTTTAGAGAGTATTCGTTGATCTCCATGGAGATCTTTTTCTCATGCTCCGAAAAGATTTCTGCAGCAGCAGGATCCAGATATTCCTTGATCGCATAAAACCCTTCCCTGTCGCCGTCATCTTCCCTGGAAGCCCGGTAGATGACGGCTGCGCCGGTCTGAGAGATCGGCTCCCCTGTCAAAATATAGT
>JAJQIE010000268.1 GCA_021199395.1 Lachnospiraceae bacterium
CGCTTATATGCGCGCACACGCACATAATATGTACCTTTGCCCAGGTCTGTAAATGTAAGAGAGGATGATCTCGTCTTAAAGGTGCTCCGATTCTTTGTAAACCCACTGTTTGTTGCGATCTGAACCTGATAGCCTGTCACTCCCGCAGAAGCTTTCCAGCTTACTTTCAGGCTGAACGCCCCATCCGCCTTACTTGAGGACGCCTTTATGGATGAGACGGTACCAGGCTTCACCGTAACACTGCAGGTTGCTTTTCTCCCATTGGAATCCTTCACGGTGATCACAGCTGTACCCGCTTTCTTCGCGGTCAGCTTTCCTTTCGAGGACACCGACACAACAGACGAACTGCTGCTGGTCCATTTCACGGTTCCAACTGCGTTCCTGCAGGTGAGAGTCTGTGTTTTGCCCACATACAAGGTAAGACTGCTCTTTGAAAGCGTAAGCGTTTTCACAGTGGTTGACGATGAGGAAGAGGAGCTCGACGTTCCGGACGAGGATGATGTGCCCGTTTTATTCAGTGCCTTCAGGACAGCCGCATACGGCTGAATCAGTCCATATCCATAGTAATTGTCCTTCCCCGACACGCCAAGATCTTTTGCGGTGTCCCGCAGGATCTGTCTGCATTGTTCCGCGCTCAGAGACGGCTTTGCCTGGAACACGAGCGCCGCGACCCCCGCCGCAAACGGAGTGGAAGCGCTGGTTGAGGAGCCGGGTGCGACCAGATCAATCCTGTCATTATAAGTTGCGCCCGCTATCACCTGATAGCTGCCCGCACTCGAACTGTAGGTTGCGGCTCCTACACCGAGCGTATTATCATAGGAGGCCGCATAGTGGTATTCCTTTTTCCCGGAATTACCCCCCGACGCACATACGAGCACGCTGCCCGATGAGGCCGTATAGATCTCGTTGATCTTGTCATATTCTTCCTGATTGAAGGTTTCCCCGCCGAAGCTCATACTCACGACGCGGCAGCCCTGCTGCTTCGCCCAATCCAGCCCTTTAATCACCTGCGCGGTATATATATATCCGTCTCCTCCGGCTTTAATGATATAAAGGCTCGCATCCGGAGCGACCGATGCCACAATCTTCGCGCAGCTTGTCCCATGCGTCGCTGAAGAGGAATTCACGCTGCTCCAGCTGGTAGATCCTGTAGCCGCATTATATACGCCTGCAATATGTGATTTAATGTCTGAGTCATAGAGATAAGCGCCGCCGTCTATGATGGCGACCTTTACTCCCTTTCCGGTCGCATATTTCCACGCATCATCCAACTCCAGCCTGGAAACGTCCGCGCTGGAAACAGTCCCGTCCGGATACCGTGTCTCAGAACTGTCGGCACCGGAGACAATCCCGTCAGGATAACGCACTTCTAAACCAGCATCAGAAGCTTTCGCGCCCGCCGGCATCAGCAGAGTAAACAACATACACAGGCTAAGCAGCATCCCCGTCATTTTCCTTTTCATACAGCGCACTCCTCCTGAAAATCCTCTTAGAATATCTCTTTTATTTGTCTCTCCAGATGATTCTCCCTTTTGTCAGGTCGTAGGGCGATAATTCGATCGTCACCTTATCGCCCGGCAGGATACGGATAAAGTTCATGCGGAGCTTCCCACTGATGTGTGCGAGCACCACATGCTTATTTTCCAGTTCTACCCGGAACATTGCGTTCGGGAGTTTCTCGATTACCTTTCCTTCTACTTCAATGACATCTGCCTTTGACATATATACCTCCATGACTTCTATCAGCTCTATCTTACTCTTTCTGCTCACTTTCCACTGGCTTCTGTCTCAGAAGCCTTCTCCATATGGCCTTATCCATTGCATTTCTGCCGGATTGTGTCCTGTACCTCTGACGCTCGCAACCTTTCGATGTCCTCTTCACCCGTTTTCTGATATTCCTTATACCTGCTCAGTATTTTACGCACATGCGCATCCAGAGCAATCTCCTCCATCCGCGGCAGAAGCGCGTCCGGAAGGTGCGTAATCAGCTGCACATGCTTCGCCTTTTTCTTTTTCGGGTGTTCCAGCGTGCGGCGTCTGCCGTCGACGAGCAGAAAATAGCCCGGCAGCTCCTCCAGCACCACATACAGGCTTCCCTTATCGTGTCCTGCAAGGGATACCGCAAGCATCTTCGATGTCCAAACCTTCATATATCCATGCCTCTCCTTCCGCTCCTCCTCATACCGCCAGAAGCCCGCCGATACCTCCAGATATTACAGGCTGTCCGGTGCTCTCCTGCTGGCTTCCGGTTCTGGCAAGCCGTACCGTAAAAGCCTGTTATCATGCGCAGAATACACATGGAGCTGCGATACGGGCTTCAAGTAGCATCACACCGTCAGAGACAGAATTTCCGGTTCGCCATCCGTAATCAGGATTGTATTCTCGTAATGCGCCGCTATGCTGCCGTCCTCTGTCACTACCGTCCAGTCGTCGTCCAGCCACTCTACATCCGGGCGACCGGCCGCGATCATCGGCTCTATCGCCAGCGTCATTCCCTTCATCAGACGGATTCCTCTGCTTTTCTGGCGGAAATTCGGAATCTGAGGATCCTCATGCAGCGCATGCCCTATCCCATGTCCTACCAGGTCGCGGACCACGCCATAGCCAAAGGATTCCGCGTAGTCCCCGATAGCAGCCGAAATCTCATGAAGCCTGTGCCCTTCCTTAGCAAATGCGATCCCCTTAAAAAAACATTCCTTCGTAACATCGATCAGCTTCTGCGCTTCCGGCGAGATCTGACCTACCCCATAGGTACGGGCCGCGTCGGAGTGCATGCCCCTGTAT
>JAJQIE010000344.1 GCA_021199395.1 Lachnospiraceae bacterium
GGTCATGAATAGGAACGCAAGCGTTCCATTCCTGACCTTTTGTCCCTTGTATCATATTATAAGGCATAAGGCGATTGCAAATGCACCACAATCGCTTCATATCCAACTGCCGGCAGGAATTTTCCCGTGTCGTTCATCAGTCCCATAACGCGGACAGAGCCGGGTGTGATATTCAGAAATCTTTCTTGACAAAGCAAAGCATTCGGGCATAGAATAGCGGGTAGGGTAAAGCCGCGCTTTCAGCGGATACTATAAGAAACAACGGAGGAGTGAAAAAATGGCAGCACCGTATAATCACAGAGCCATCGAACAGAAATGGAGAAAGCACTGGGAGGAGCACCCGGTGAATGTGGACGATGGAAAGAAGCAGAAGTATTACTGTCTGGATATGTTTCCCTATCCGTCCGGGAATGGTCTTCATGTAGGCCACTGGAGAGGGTATGTGATTTCTGACGTCTGGAGCAGATACAAGATGATGCAGGGGTATTACCTGATCCATCCGATGGGGTGGGATGCATTTGGTCTTCCGGCGGAGAATTATGCGATTAAAATGGGCATTCATCCGGCGATTTCCACGGCGGAAAATGTGAAAAATATTAAAAAGCAGATCAATGATATTTCCGCGATCTATGACTGGGACCGGGAGGTCAATACGACAGATCCGGAGTTTTATAAGTGGACGCAGTGGATTTTTGTAAAGATGTTTAAGGAAGGCCTTGCGTACGAGAAGGAGTTTCCGATCAACTGGTGCCCCTCCTGCAAGACCGGTCTGGCAAATGAGGAAGTAGTGAATGGGTGCTGCGAGCGCTGCGGCTCTCCGGTGACAAAGAAAAATATGCGTCAGTGGATGCTTCGCATCACGAAGTACGCGGATCGTCTGCTGAATGATCTGGACAAGCTGGACTGGCCGGAGAAGGTAAAGAAGATGCAGACGGACTGGATCGGAAAATCCTACGGTGCGGAGGTTGATTTTCCGATCAGCGGCAGAGAAGAAAAGATTACTGTTTATACGACCCGCCCGGATACCCTGCACGGAGCGACCTTTATGGTGCTCGCACCTGAGCACGCTCTTGCGGCCTCTCTTGCGACACCGGAGACGAAGGAAGCGGTAGACCAGTATATTTTTGATTCCTCGATGCGTTCCAATGTAGATCGTATGCAGGATAAGGAAAAGACCGGCGTGTTCACAGGCTCTTATGCGATCAATCCATTGAATGGAAAAGAGATTCCGATCTGGCTGTCAGATTATGTTCTGGCTGATTATGGTACTGGCGCGATTATGTGCGTACCGGCGCATGACGACCGTGACTTTGAGTTTGCGACTAAGTTTGATATCCCGATCATTCAGGTTATCGCCAGGGACGGGCAGGAGATTGAGCATATGACGGAGGCTTATACAGAAGCGTCCGGTACGATGATCAATTCCGGCGAGTGGAACGGTATGGAGTCTGCGGTGCTCAAGAAAGAAGCGCCGCATATCATTGAGAAAATGGGGATCGGACACGCGACGGTGAACTATAAGCTGCGCGACTGGGTATTTTCCCGCCAGAGGTATTGGGGCGAGCCGATCCCGATCATCCATTGCCCGAACTGCGGCAATGTGCCGGTTCCGGAGGAGGAGCTCCCGCTTCGTCTGCCTGAGGTAGAATCCTACGAGCCGACCGGCACGGGAGAATCCCCTCTGGCTGCGATTGACGAGTGGGTAAACTGCACCTGTCCGGTCTGCGGCGCAGCGGCAAAGCGTGAGACGAATACGATGCCGCAGTGGGCGGGATCCTCGTGGTACTTCCTGCGCTATGTGGATAATAAAAATGACAAAGAGCTTGTCTCCAGAGAGAAAGCGGACAAATACCTTCCGGTCGATATGTATATTGGCGGCGTGGAGCATGCGGTACTGCACCTTCTGTATTCCCGCTTCTACACAAAGTTCCTCTGTGATATCGGCGTGATTGATTTTGATGAGCCGTTCCAGAAGCTGTTTAATCAGGGCATGATTACCGGTAAGAACGGTATCAAGATGAGTAAGTCCAAGGGCAATGTTGTGGCGCCGGACGACCTGGTGCGCGATTACGGCTGTGATTCCCTGCGAATGTATGAGCTGTTCGTGGGTCCGCCTGAGCTGGACGCGGAGTGGGACGACCGCGGGATCGACGGCGTTTACCGTTTCCTGAACCGATTCTGGAAGCTCGCGTGTGACAGCCTGGAAGCAAACGTGCCGGAGACAAAGGAGATGGTAAAGCTCCGCCATAAGCTTGTGTACGATATCACACAGCGTCTCGAAAGCTTCAGCCTGAATACCGTCGTTTCCGGCTTCATGGAGTACAACAATAAGCTGATTGAGGTTTCAAAAAGGGCCGGAGGCATTGACAGAGAGACGATAGAGACTTTTATTATGCTGCTTGCGCCGTTTGCGCCGCATATCACGGAGGAGCTCTGGGAGCTGTATGGCCATACGGATTCTGTTTTCCACACCGAATGGCCGAAAGCGGATGCGGAAGCGATGAAGGATGACGAGATTGAGATTCCGGTGCAGATCAACGGCAAGACAAAAGCGGTAATCACCGTTCCGGTCGATATCTCAAAAGAGGATGCGATCGCGCAGGGGAAGGAAGCGCTCGGAAGCAAGCTTGCAGGAAATGTAGTAAAAGAAATCTTTGTGCCTAAGAAAATAGTAAATATTGTGGTAAAGCCATAACGAATCTGAATCAGTGAATCGCCGCGGAGGTATTTCCGCGGCGGTTTTTTGTGCGCAGAGCCGGGAAAGGCACAGTTCTCCATTGCGTA
>JAJQIE010000125.1 GCA_021199395.1 Lachnospiraceae bacterium
TTACACAGCTCATAGACGGTAATCTGATTGAGTGACTTTTCTTTTAGCAGCTGGATCATACCGGACTTGAGCATGGTTTTGCTGATGCGGATCCTCTGATTTTCCATTTTATTATACCTCGACAAATTTTTAAATTCTGTTGATTTTAAAACAAATGAATAATGAATAGTTGACCACAAAACATTTTAAACTAAACAGTTTGTTGACTTTTCGCGGCAGCGATAATTATAATAAGAGCAACGAAAAATGTCAACGGGCTTTTAGAGGGAGGGGCAGCAATGAGATTCTGGCGGCGAAACTGGTATTATATCGGCGGCATCCTTTTTGTGCTGCTTGCGTTTGTGATGGGACTGTGGGGCTGTGACCACATGGGGAAGCTGCGGATTATTCTGATTTTCAGCTGGATGGGGATGCTGATGCATCAGTTTGAGGAATATGCGTTTCCCGGAGGGTTCCCCATGATCTCCAATATGGCGGGGCTGGGCGAGACGGAGCATCCGGAGCGTTATCCGCTGAATGCCAGGCAGAGTTTTCTGAGTAATGTCATTTTCTGTTATCTGAGTTACCTCATTCCAATCTGTTTTCCAAATCTGATCTGGATGGGCGCGTGTCAGGTCCTGGCCGGTGTGTGGCAGCTTCCGGGGCATGGTATCGCTATGAATGTTCGGTTAGGAAGTAAGTACAATCCGGGTCTGGCGTCTACGGCATTTTTGCAGACCCCGGTGGCGATCTATTATATCTGGTATGTCTGCACGAATATGCCGGAAAAAGCGGGGCAGCTCTGGTGGGGCATTCCGGGGTCGATCCTGATGCTGCTTCTGACCTTTATCGTTCCGATTCTGGTTATGAAAGACAAAGAATCGCCGTATCCGTTTGAAGACCGGGAACTGTACGGCTATAACAAAGAACACGTCATGGAGCTTTGGGAAAAAAGGAAGGCCGCGAAGGCTGCAAAAACTGTGCAGGAGGGCAAATGATTATGGTAAAGAAGCTGGATAAATGGTGTGATATCAACTGGATTATTTTCATTTGCGCGACTGGTGTGGTCGCTGCGGTATTGTCCGCGATTTTCTGGGATCGCATGCCGCTGGGAGCGCAGGGAGCCGTCTTTGTTGCGCTTATCATGCCGTTTCATGTCCTGGAAGAGTGGAAGTTCCCAGGCGGGCTGCACATTTTTTATAACGTCCTGCTGGGGCCAAAGGAAAAGAGCAAACAGCAGCTTGATCGGTTCCCCATGAGCCGTCTGACGGATATGATTACAAATGTTGGACTGCAGTGGATTCCGCTGATCTATCTTTTCCTGTGCACCTTCATTACCGGCTTATCGAACGCGGTAGCTCTTTGCATGATGCTGCTGAGCTTTATCGAGGTGTGCGCACATACCGGCGGCGGTATCCTCACATATTTCTGGCTGCGGAAGGATGGCAAGAAAACCATCTATCATCCCGGATTTGCAACTTCCTGGATGATGTTCCTTCCGGCCGGAGTCTATGTCGCCGCTCATCTGGAGGATGTAACCGGGAAGGACTGGCTCTGGGCGCTGGTTCTGTTTGTAATCATGATGATGATCTGCATTGTCCTGACGGAAACGCCGCTGAAAAAATGGGTCGCGAAACAGGAAAAAGGCGCGTTTGCGTTCGCAGATGCCAGGTATTATGAAAAGTATCCTTCATTCTGGAAAAAATAAAGTAGTTCCATAAGCGACGTACAGGCGTTTTTTGGATTTCGTCCCGAATAAGTTGCATTTGCTCTATAAAATAACAGGCAGGAGGAAAAAAGTATGGCGGATAAGAACATTATTTACTATTATTCCGGCTCCGGAAACAGCCTCTCCGTGGCAAAGCATGTCGGCAGGAAGCTGGGGAACACTGATATTGTATCGGTCTATAAGCTGCGTGACAATGCTAAAGTTCCTGCGGATTACGCGCGGGTCGGCATCGTGACCGCTACATGGTTCGTCCGTCCGCCGCGGATTGTGAGGGAAGTCTGCGAAAAGCTTATGCTTTCCCGGTCGCAGAAGGTATTCATCATCGCCACCTGCGGCGGTTACGACGGTTATGTCTGTATTGACCTGAAAGCAATCCTGCAGCCGAAAACGGATTTTCCGGTTCAGACATTCATGCTGCCTATGCCGCCCAATCACATTGTAGGCTTTTCACCGATGCCGGACTGGATTGTCCGCATTTATCTGCGTCATGAGAAAAAAGCATCTGTGAAAATAGCGGAGAAGATAAAAACAGACCAGCCGACAAAGAACCGGAAAGGACTCAACCGCAGGGCACTTTCCTGGGTATCAAAAACCTTTAACGGCTGGCTGGGTGTCGATCGCGATTCGACAGAAGGCGGGTTTTACACAACGGATGCCTGTACAAAATGCGGTACCTGTGAGAAGCTGTGTAAGAACGGAAATATCTTTCTGACGGAAGACGGCGTGGTCTGGGGGCATGACTGCCAGCAGTGCATGGCCTGCATCATGTGGTGTCCGAACCATGCCATCCGTCATCCCAATGTGCCGGAAAAACGCAGGCGCTACCAGAACCCGAATATCCGGCTGAAGGATATGACGCATTCCAGATTCCATGTGGGCGGCGATGGAAATGATGCCTGATACAAAACGGGCAGTTTTAAGTAAAATCAGCAGAGACAGGAGAGTGACTCATGAAATATAAGATCAATCCCAGAAATGGTGACAAGCTATCCGTCCTTGGTTACGGCTGTATGCGGTTTGCCGGGGACAGCATCGTGACTTCCTTTTCCGGGCGTTTT
>JAJQIE010000016.1 GCA_021199395.1 Lachnospiraceae bacterium
ATATGGTTCTGGTGCAGCATCGCTTTCTTTTCCCCGATCGTCTGCGGAACCGGAACACCCAGAACGCCCGCGACTACCTTCCAGAAACGATTCTGCGGATGCCCGTAGAAAAACTGCTGCTCCCGTGACTTAACAGACGGAAAGCTTCCCAGTATCAATATCTCGCTGTTTTCATCATATAAAGGCTCAAATGGATGGCGAATTCTCTGATACTCCTGCATGGCATCAGGTCCTCATCGCTCCATCCACGGACAGGATCTCACCGGTCACGTAGGAAGCCATATCGCTCGCGAGGAATAAGAACGCATTCGCAATATCCTCCGGCTCACCGACCCGGCGAAGCGGTACGGCTGAGATCAGAGGCTGTATCATCTGCTCCGGAAGCGCCGCAACCATATCGGTTTTAATAATTCCCGGTGCAACCGCATTGACGCGGATGTGACTCGGTCCAAGCTCACGCGCAAGGGAAACAGTCAGCCCGTTGACCGCAAATTTGCTGGTCGGATAAGCGACTCCGCTCGGCTGTCCACAGATGCTCACCATAGAGCTGGTGTTTAAAATACAGCCGCCGCCCTGCCCCCTCATAATCTCCGCTACCGGCTGAATTGTATTAAACATCGCGTTTATATTCAGATTCAGAATCTTATCAAACTGTCCCTCCGCGTAATTCTCCAGCTTTGTGCTGTCCGACATTCCCGCATTATTGATTAGGATATCAATTCTTCCGTAGGTCTCCTTCACCTTCAGAATTGCCGTCTTTACCGCCCCGGCGTCTGAAAGATCCGGATAATCCCCGGATACTTCCCAGTCGGGATTGATCTTTTTCAGCGAATCGAGCGCTTTCTCTACTGTCTCCGCCCTGGAGCCAAAGAGAACTACCTTCGCTCCGTTCTCCAAAAACTTCTTTACCGTCGCAAAGCCAATGCCTCTTGTGCCGCCGGTAATTACAGCTGTTTTTCCTTCGAGCATCATTATAGTCCCTTCTTTCTGTTGAATTCTGCGATGGTCGGGAGCCGTAAGGCTGCCTGACAGTCGCACAGGTGTTTTGTGCCCGTTCCATTTCATTGTCTTCTGGAAACACCATTATCTTACAGGAAGCATTTTAAAATTGCAAGCCATCCTGCCTGCAATCGTTTACGCTCCCTGTCCGGCGGTTACGGGTCACACCTTGACCAAATTTACGCTATTTCTGTCTCTACATGTGTGACCTGCAACGGCATCCGGCCATTTAAAATCGCTTCGCGATGGGCCGGATGCCCGAACGCTCTATGTCTTCGCCCATGCCACGCAGCAAGTGCGTGGCATGGGTGTGAACAGTAACGTCCGGCGCCCTTACATTCACAGCTTCCGCTGTGAATGTAACGATTTCGTCCCATTTTAAATGCGTCTGCGACGCATGGGGGACGAAATCACACAGGCGAAACGTATTTTGGTACAGCCTGACAGCGAGTGTCAGGTTCACCGTGAACAGTAACTCTGGCGCTCCGCCTCGTGTATACGGCTCTCATGCTTTTCATAATAACCGATCAGCTCCCCGGTATCATTCCTCAGAGCGATGATATAAACGTCGCTGTCCTCACCGGCCCGGCTCTTTGTATAGGTGTATACCTTATTCAGTTTAGAGTCACCGCTGAATTTCGCAACCGTTGACAGAATGATTTCCCTGGAATGAGCGTTGTGGCAGTCAAAGATAGATTTGCCGAGAAGCTTATCCCCGCCCCATTTTTCATATCGTTTCACCGACGCAGGGTTCATATAAATTATTCTATGCTCCATATTGCAGATTACGACAGGTGCTTCATCGGCATCGACTACCGCTTTAAAAAAATCGTCCATTCTGGTTTCCATTTTACTTCCCTCATCCTTTCATATGCAGGTATTTCTCCCTTGTCGCCATCCCTCCCCGGATATGCCTTTCCTGCTTATTCACATCCAGCACCCTTCGAACGTCATGGGAAAGGGATGGGCTGATTTCCGCGAGACGTTCTACCATATCCTTATGTACCGTGCTCTTGCTCACTCCGAACCGCTTCGCGGCCTCCCGCACAGTCGCACTGTTTTCTATGATATAAACCGCTATAGTTAAAACCCGCTCTTCTATATAATCCTTCAAGGAAGCTCCCCCGAAATGACTTTTTACAGTTTATTCGAGGGCACCCTTAAAAAGTACCTTCTCCCTGCTCCAAATATGGGGTCACGAAGCATCCGCTCCGGCAAGGAACCTCGCATATGCGATCAGATTCCTGCGTCCATCCTCATCCAGCGCATCCATGGCTTCCAGAAGCTCATTCTGCTCATCTGTCAGCGCCGGGTCTGCCTGATATCCGACATCCTCAAAAAAGCACGACATGGAAATACCAAAGCCATCGCAAAGCTTCTCCAGGGTAGAGACAGCCGGTATCCTTCTTCCTTCTATATATCTCGTAATATTGATTGAAGCCACTCCGGAGAGCTGTGCCAGACGATATCTCGTCATATGCCGTTTCTCGCAAAGCTCTTTTATCCTGGGACCAATGTAGTCAATCACCGCTTCATGGGATGCGTTTGCCGCCTCTATCTCCCGGCAGTCCGTTACCGTGCACTCGTTTTCTTCCATACAGGCACACCTCATTTCCTCCATATTTTTACCCATTTTAACGGTAAACCGGAAGAATTATTAGACTGCTTTCAGGCTACTATCAATAGCTGACTGACTACTATTTTTCAAAATAAAACAGAGCTAAATATATCCCTC
>JAJQIE010000008.1 GCA_021199395.1 Lachnospiraceae bacterium
GCCGTCTCCTGCTTTGGTAATTCCTCCTTTAAATTTATCCATGCTTTTTTCGAAGCATCGGCCATTTCTCTGGCGTCGCAGTATCGCTGATACTCATTTTTAATCTCGAAGGCTCCCCGCAGCCACACGATCAGCTCCCGCATCTGCGCGATCTCCGGCTCATGCTTCCGGCACTCAGAGAGCTCCTGTTCGGCTGTCTCCAGCTGTACATATATCTGCGCCAGATTTAACGCGTTCGCGTATGCCTCCCGCTTTGCGTTTTCCTGCATTTTCGCCTCGTCCCGCAGGGATTCCGCCTTTTTCAGCTCCGCTTTCAGATAAGAACACAGCTCCTCCAGTCCATCCAGAAGCTGGTCGAGCACTGCCATCTCTCCTTTGCTCACCTGATTTTTCAGAAAAGTCAGCTGCGCCAGATCTACACGCTTTGTCTTTTCGGCATCTGACGGGTCTGTCTCCGGAGTTGATCCAACGCGCAGCGTTTTCCTGTCTCCCGCGTCATCCGCAGGATGCTCAGGAATCCTTATATGCGCCGCCTCCGTCCTGCATTCCGTGCGAATACTGTCGATCTCCTTTTCCTTTGCCCTTCTCCGGCTGCCGAGCTCCTCTTCTATCCGCTGGAAAAGATCCGTGTGAAAAAGCTTTCGGAAAATCACTTTTTTATCATCCGATTTTGCGCGCAGCAGCTCCATAAATTCGCCCTGCGCAATCATTGCAACCTGCATAAACTGGCCTTTTGTCAGCCCTGTGATCTCCTCCAGCTTTTTGTCCGCCTCCTTTTGCGGATATTCGGTACCGTCCGGCATCATCAGCGTCACGCTTCCGCCGACCTCTCTGGTACCTGAACCCTTTCCCGAACCTCTTTTCAGCGGCCTAAGATGCCGGGGAACGCGCCGCACGGTATAGCTCTCCGGTTCTGAACCCCTGAGCTCTGTAAATGTCAGCTCCACAAATGGCTCCCGGTCATACGCGGTATACTGGCTCTGCAGCACGATTCCCTCTTTTTTATTGGAAAAAGAACCGGTCTCCCCATACAGCGCAAATACAATCGCGTCAAAAATTGTGGTTTTTCCCGCCCCGGTATCGCCGGTGATCAAAAAAAGATTCTGGTTCAGTCCGTCGAAATGGATCACTGTCCGGGCGCCATAAGAGCCAAACGCCTGCATAGTCAACGTTATCGGTCTCATTTCCGTATCTCCTCCCAATTGAGCTTGTGGATGACGTCCCTCAGAATTTCCTTTTCCTCATCATCCGCATCCTTCAGGAACGCACAGCACAGCTCGTATGGATCTAATTCCTCATCCGTGGGCAGCTCCATGCTGTAATCCGCAGTGCGCACCGTTTCCCTGCGAATCTCCAGCAGATGAGGAAACGCCAGCCGCAGCCGTTCCTGCATATCAATCACTTCGAGGTCCGTCTTATCCGTCAGAATCACTGTCACATAATCCTCACAGGGCTGCGCGAGCACCTCCTCCAGCGTACCCCTGAGCACGCGAACCTCGCGAAGCGGCGCAAGCGGAAGCACCGTCACGCGCAGCTTTGCAGACATCCCATCGGCGTTAAAAGCCTGTCCTCCGTCGAGTGCAGGCGTATGTGAGCATACGGCATGCTTGTCCGACTTTATCGCCTTCTCTCTCAGACTCCCGGCTGCAGAGGTTTTTTTCCCAAGCTCGACCATAAGAATTCCCTTCTGCTGTCCGGCTTCGCTGACCGAATATTGCAGCGGCGTCCCGCAATAGCGGAAGCGTTCCTCTCCCACGCGCATTGGTTTATGCAGATGTCCGAGCGCCGCATAATCAAAAGCCCTCAGCACACTGACGGATACCTCATCAATATTTCCCACAGTACGAACCTCCGAATCCATCCGCTCTATGGTATCCGCCGAAGAAAAATAAAACTGATGGCTGACCAGGACATTCCGCTCCTTTTTGTCAAGCTCCTCCCGCTCAATCAGCCTGCGGACGGATTCATCATAGGAAAAATTATTTCCGTTTTTATCCGTACCAATCACATTCTTTACCATTGACGGCTTCACAAATGGCAGCAGATAAAAATTCACCTTCCCATAGGAATCAGTAAGCGTCACCTTTTCGATTTTCTCCTCCGCGAACCGCGGCGGCTGCCCCACCATATACAGATTCTGCCTGGAGAGTATACGCCGAAAACAGTTTACGCGCGAAGCGCTGTCGTGATTGCCGCTTATCATCATTATCACCGTATCCGGAAGATATGCCGTCAGATCTCCGATAAAATGATCAAACACATCGACTGCCTCCGCAGATGGCACTGCTTTATCATAAATATCCCCGGCAATCACAATCGCATCCGGCCTCTCCCGAACAGCCATCTCTGTAATCTGCCTCAAAATATACTCCTGATCCTCCCGGAAGTCCCGGTTCATCAGCTTCAGGCCAATATGCAAATCCGATAAATGGAAAAATTTCATGTTCTGATTCCCTCCGGTTGTTCATTATGCTCATATTGATTGAGCATTTTCTCATAGACAACATTTAATTTATGTGATATATTTAAAAGGCTGTTGACTCTCTCCAGCAGGAAGGAGGTGATGTCACATGGCTGATATAGTCATCGCATTTCTTGTCTCGGTCGGAGCAAGTGTAATTGGCAACTACATAAGCAAATGGCTGGACCGAGACAAATAGACAGCGACAGTCTAAAAGGAGCAGCTCACCGTAAAGAGCAAGAACACCCCGGAGGGCAACATCCTCCGGGG
>JAJQIE010000257.1 GCA_021199395.1 Lachnospiraceae bacterium
CAAATGCGTTCTGATCTGCATGCTGCCGAAGGTGTTTGCGGATGAACTGCTGAAAAAGCTGCGGAACCAGCTGCGATTGGGACTGGTGAACACAGGGGTGGCTTTTACTGTCCCGATTTCCGGGACCAACGGCAGGATGCTGAAGCTGATTGAACAGATTGAAAAGGAAGAAAGCAGAGACAGTGACGACAGCGCAAAAAGGAGTGAAATGAAAATGGAAGAGAGCACCTACGCATTGATCATGGCGATTGTGGACCGCGGCTATAGTGAAACCGTTATGGAGGCGGCCAGACCCAAAGGAGCTACGGGCGGCACCGTGATCAACAGCCGCCGGGTCGGAACCGAGGAGGCGATGCGCTTCTGGGGGATTTCCGTACAGCCGGAAAGGGAACTGGTTCTGATTCTGGCCGACCGCAGCGAAAAGAAGAGTATTATGAAAGCAATCGGTGAAAGCTGCGGGATGCGTTCTGAGGCTCACGGCGTGGTAATGTCGCTGCCGGTGGACAGCGTTGTGGGGCTGGATTAAAGCAGACACTGCGGCTTTGGAGCTTTATTTGCTGTTGCATGAAGCTACGGAAAAGAGAGAACAAAAAAAGGTGATTTGATGAAAGGCAGCTTTGTATATCGATAGACACAATTAACCAGAGATGATAAATATATATAATTTAAGAAAATAAGAGCCAGCATACAAAAATCATTTGTTCTACTGGCTTACTCATTTGATTCCTTGGTACTCTGGGTAGCTATTAACTGTTCGGCCAGGAAATCCAGAGTGCTCATAAGTATTTTTTGTTTTCGGGCGTACACGCCTGAAACTTACCGATCAGGTGTTGTATATCAACATCATTTTCGGAAACATCAAAGTAAAAAAAGCTGTTGGCTGAGATACCTAATCGCTTAATCAAGAGATCAAAGATCTCATAGGAGGGATTCTCGTTCTCTTTTTCGATTTTTTGAATTAAAAAGACCAGAGCCTTTTAAAATGGCAAAGAGCCGATGAATTAAAATAATTTGTCGGTTTTTTTGTTACCTTTTGGCCTTGGAAAAGTATATGGAAGGTCTGACATAGGAAGGAAATGCCCCCTCGCTTCGTTCAGCGGATATCCCGCCCAGAGGGCGGAGATGCCCACGCCCCGCAATCGAAGATTGGGGGCATAACCCGGCGAGGGCAGGACGCACCGTCCATTCCATAAACACTTCGCGTTGGGACGGTGCTCCGGTGGTGATTGCGGTGCGCCGAGCTGTCCTGTGTGCCAGTGGCACGCGCTTAGGACCGGCGAAGCGGAGCGTCGAGTCCGGAGTAGTGAAGCAATCAGCTTTTCCTCCTTTCAAGGGTTATTCAGTACGACATTTTTCCGGATTTGTCTGGATTTGGGACAGATTAAAAAAATGTCCATTGAAAGAAACGTTTTTGGAAGATACTATTTGTGTGATACACAGGAAGAAAGCGGAGCCGACTGTCTGTAGTTCTGTACGAGTTAAAATATATGTCAAGGTTATTTCCTTTATAATAATTGCTACGATCCTGTATGAATGCTTCATAAAAACAGTTCGCATTCTTTTCTGTTCGCACAAAGCACACCAAGTGCTACGCCACCCAGACTGGTGATAGCACGTCCCAGTTTCTTTGCTCCTACAGGACAGATGGAAATGCAGCGCATACAACTGATACATTTTTTTGAATCCGGGTTCATTGAAACAGGATCAATCGCGCCGACCGGACATTTTTCTGCACACAGGCCACATTTTACACAGGCATCCTCTGCATCCGGTCGGCCAGCAGCGACTTTCCGTGCAATCGAATGTTCAGCCAGTGCGGCAACAGCCGTGACTGGTCTGAAACCAGCTTTGCATGAAATGTCCTGCCGCTGACCAGAGGGAAGTGGCACTTCCATATGTAATCGTTGTGACAGTAATGTTATTCATTTATCAATGTGGTTGGGTTTTCCAGCTCTAATGAGTCAGGAGTAATATATGCCATTAAACCGCGTAAGACCAGATTTTGCATTAATGAGCTGATTTCCTCCGTACTCAGGTCCTTCCCTTTTTCATTCCACAGCTGCAAGAGGCCAAACATGGCAGAATTTATATAATTGATCAGGTAATCAAAATAAGGAGATTCAGGTGAAAGAGGCAGATAATCTTTTACCAGAGGGAGCAATTCGGCTTTTACTTTGGGGAAAAATGCAGAGTCTCCGTTCGGCCCCAGAAGAAGATAAATTTTTTCGTTCATAGCTGCAAAAACAGCCTGAAACAGGCTGCTCAGGGAATCTGTCTCTGACATAACCTGCTGAATCGTTTGTTTCAGCTCGTCCAATAATTCTGATTCTGCATTCGCAACGAGATCATCAATATCTAAAAAATATTCATAAAAGGTACCGCGGTTATAGGTTGTGCGTCTGGTAAGCTCGTTTACAGCGATTTTGGAAATTGGTTTCTCACTGATCAGCGACCAGAATGCATCCAGAAAGCACTTGCGCGTTTTTTTTGCAGTTTCAGACAGTTTTTTCATTTGCTTTTCCTCGTTTCTTATCAGGCATTACATTGCAGCAAAATCAGCTGCTAAAGATCTTGTATAACGAAAAATCCGACAGATTTCGAAAATCTGATGGTTGAATTACGCTTTTTACGTGTGTATAATGCATTCTACAACAACGTGTTGGAAAAATCAAGGAGGAATTTTATGACAGTAATTTCTGTGGATCATCTGACAAAAGACTACGGCCATGGCCGTGGTGTGTTTGATGTATCGATTCAGGTGAATAAAGGCGAATGTTATGGTTTCCTCGGCCCGAACGGAGCCGGAAAAACCACGACCATCCGTCATCTGATGGGCTTTTCGAAGCCTGAGAGGGGTAGTACTGCAATCTCCGGAATGGACAGCTGGAAGAACAGCGCGACCTTGAAAAATACGGTCGGCTATCTCCCAGGGGAAGTAACGCTGCCTGCTGGACTTTCAGGAACCGGCTTCCTGCGCATGATGGGGCAGATGCGTCATGTGGAGAATGACAGTTATCTGAGGATGCTGTTGGATAAGTTCGATCTGGACCCGAATGTCAGTATTAAACGGATGAGCCTGGGTGTAAAGCGCAAGCTCGCGGTTGTCACGGCCTTTATGCAGGACCCGGATATTCTGATCCTGGATGAGCCGACTTCCGGACTTGACCCGGTCATGCAGGAGACGTTCATTGAATTTGTAAAGGAAGAAAAGGATCGGGGCAAGACGATTTTCCTCTCTTCCCATATTTTCCATGAAGTGGATGCCACCTGCGCCCGCATTG
This sequence comes from Lachnospiraceae bacterium, assembly GCA_021199395.1. Lineage (GTDB taxonomy): Bacteria > Bacillota > Clostridia > Lachnospirales > Lachnospiraceae > Choladousia. Next base: position 3,282 of record JAJQIE010000257.1, read on the forward strand.
CCATCATAAGGGATGGGAAGATTGTCTCCGAGTTCAGGTCGGAGGAATTGAAGCAGAAGCATGACCGCATCTACCGTGTGACATTTACAGACGAGGCATCCTATGCGGCGTTTGTTCAGAAACCGTTCCGGTTCACATCGAAAAACAAAGGGAATCTCCGGGCGAGGGTGCAGATGGAAGCAGACCGGGTTGGCGAGCTGATGACCTGTCTATGTGATTATAATGTTGCGGACTTTATTGAGATCCCGTTCACCCTGGAGGATTATTTCATGGGCTTCTACGATACCGGCCATCATTTTAAGGGGGTGAGTGCATGAACGAAGGTCTTATATCTGTGAGAAATCTGACAAAGGATTATGGAGATAACCGCGGTGTGTTTGACATCTCCCTTGACATCCGGGAAGGTGAGGTATTCGGATATCTGGGAACCAACGGCTCTGGAAAGACAACCACTATCCGCCATATGATGGGCTTTTTGAAGCCGGATTCCGGCGAAGTGCTGGTGAATGGGTTAAACCCATGGAAGCAGGCACCGGAGGTGATGAGGGATGTCAGCTATATCCCCGGGGAGATTGCGTTTCCGGATCTGACGACCGGCACGGATTTTTTTAAGGTGCAGGCGCAGTTTTTGGGCGTAAAGGATTTTACTTATATGAATCATCTGATTGATCTTCTGGGGCTGGACCCGTCCGCCAATCTGAAGCGCATGAGCAAAGGAATGAAGCAGAAGACGGCAATCGTTGCCGCACTCATGGGAGATAAGAAAATATTGATTATGGACGAACCAACGACCGGCCTCGATCCGCTGATGCGTGAAACATTTCTGGAGCTGGTTCGTGAGGAAAAGAAAAAGGGCAGAACCATCTTTATGTCCAGCCATATTTTTGAGGAAATTGAGGATGTCTGCGACCGGGTTGCCATTATCGGGAACGGAAAAATAAAGGATGTACTGAGCCTCTATAAACTGCGCCATGACACGCCGAGAATGTTCCGGATCACGTTTGCCAGTGAAGCAGCTGCGCAGGAATACGTGCAGAGAGTTCCGGAGGCAGCAGTGGATGAGGAGGAAGAAGAAAAAGTATCCTTTGCCGTTCCTGCTGCTGAAACCGACCGTGTGATTAAGGCAACAGAAGGCCTGCCGGTGATTTCGGTTGATGAGACCCATGAGGATCTGGAAGAATACTTCATGAATATTTATCGGAAGGAGATCAGACAATGAAAGTTACAAAAATATTTTCCTGGCCGCTGATGAAGCAGAGCCTGAATGCCAATAAAGTCCTGTTTATCGCCTGCACGCTTGTCCTGTGCCTGATGACGGTGGTTACAACTTATGCGAATAATCTGCTGGGCGAAACGGAAACTGTAGATTATACCGATGCGCAGACGGATTTCTACAGCCATCTGTATGTGCTGGCTTCTTACAATGAAATGATGGGAACGGAACTGAGCTATGAGGATTTTGCGGAAGCGGAAGATCAGACCATGTATGAGACAGCCTTTGAGATGGCCTCTGCACAGTCCGACGACCTCGACCTTTCCTGCGAAAATTTTGAAGCGGCGGCGGAGACACTGGCCGAATCGGAAGCAGGTCTGGACGCCTATATTTCCGAGTTTGAATATGTTTATGCTCTCGGTTCCGTACAAGGCTGTTTCTCCGGCGATGATCTGGACATCGAGTCTATGATGACCATGATGCTGGAGATGATGGGTATCCCTTCCGATATGCTGGAAACGATGAGCGAAATGGACACAACTGCCATGATGAATCAGATGTATTTTACGATCATGAGCCTGCTGCCTTTAATTCTGTTTCTTGTATTTGCCGGAAATGCATTGGTGGTCGATCAGGTGGATAAGGGTTCCATGGCTTATATCCTCTCTACCCCGACGAAGCGCAGTGCGGTGGTCATCACGCAGGCGATTTATATGATTATAATGCCGTTCATCATGGTTGGATGCGCGTTCCTGGTAAAGCTGGCAGCGACACAGGCATTTGCAGGGGAAGTAGAGGTCGCGAGATTTGCCGCACTTTATGGAGGGTTGTATCTGCTGGCGGAGGCAATGGCGGCGATCTGCTATCTGGCAAGCTGTCTGTTTAACCTGAGCAAGTATGCGCTGGCGCTGGGCGGCGGCTTAAACGTCTGGTTTTTCCTCTGTTCTTTGCTTGGTATGTTTGGCTCGGAGAGCATGGTAAGCATGGGCATCGGCGTGGAAATGCTTGGAAACTTCAATAAGCTTACCATTGTTGGTTTGTTTGATATCGAAGCTCTTGGAACCGTTGGCTCCGGCAGCATAGACTACGCTTTTGTACCGAAGCTGGTCGCTCTTGCTGTGATTGCCCTTGCCTGCTATGTGGTGGGTATGATACGGTTCCAGAAAAAGGATCTGCCATTGTAATATAACTTACAAGAAGTTCGCCGCGCTTGCGGGAGCGAACTTCGTAAGTTAGCGACAGAATCGCCAGATTCTGGAGCATTATGGGAAGCGGTTTTCTTCCCATAATATGACCTATCAGAAGAAAAGTGCGCTTGTGTACTCTCACCCGATAAATTAGCGACAGAATCGAAAAGAAATTTTGATTATATAACAGACCCGGGACGATGGTCACAGGTAAAAGCTGGCTTCCGTGCCGGGGCTATTTATATGCGCAGGGCTGCGTAAGGAAATTTTCCGACTGAAGTCGGACGCATCTCCGCTGCCGCTTCGGTTGTTGCTTAACGCGTGCCACTGGCACGCAGCAACCGCGCGGGCGAGTAGGAGTTTGGCCGACCGCCTCCTATTCGATCGCTGCGCCTCGCAGGCGGATAGAGAAAAAGACGTTTCGCCATCCGATTTCAATAGATTGATCGGTTTGGACTTGACATGAAATGAATCATACGATATAACACGTCTATAACAATAAAAATCTCTTTGCCAATGGGAAATTAAATTAAAAGGCTGAAAAAAGAAAATGTAATGGGTTAGCGGATGCGGTGTAGAAACAACAGGGAGAATTGAGAAATGCGTAGGAAGCAGAGCGGAACCATATATTACTACCGGAATTATACGGATGATTTCGTGGAGAGCGCCTGTCAGGATAAAAGGTTGCCGAAGGATTATCGTTGGGTACACCAGAATTTCTTTTATCGCCTGATTTCTACCGTGCTCTATGGTTTAGCGCTGATATTTGCGCTGATTTATTGCAAATTGGTACTACGTATTCATGTGGAAAACCGAAAAGTAATGAAAGCTGCCGGAAAGACGGGCTGCTTTCTGTATGGAAACCACACGCAGCCTATGGGAGATGTATTTGGCCCGACGCTGTATTGCTTTCCCATGCGGATATGTACCATTGCCAGTCCGTCGAATTTGGGAATTCCGATCATTGGAAGGCTTCTCCCTATGCTGGGCGGCCTGTTTATTCCGGATTCCATGGGACAGATGAAGAAATTTATGGAAGCGGTTCGGTACCACATAGAGAAAAAACGGTGCATTGTTATTTATCCGGAAGCGCATGTCTGGCCCTGGTGTACGTTCATCCGACCGTTTCCGGCTACGGCGTTTCGATTCCCCGTACAATATCATGTGCCTGCCTTTTGCATGACGACAACTTATCAGAAGCAAAAGCATGGAAAGAAGCCGAAAATTGTTGTTTATATGGACGGACCGTTTTTTGCGGATCCGGGAAAGAATAAACGGGAACAGCAGATGGAGCTGCATGACAAAATATATGACTGCATGAAATCGCGCAGCCAGGACAGCACCTGTGAATATGTTCGATATCAGAAAGAGAAGCATGCTCCCGCCGGGGATATCTTATCGGAAAGATGAGATCGTTCCTGCAAAATCCTGCTGACACAAGATAATACGAGGAGACGGATGTATGAATGTCCTGTATTGCGGAGATAAGAATATAGAAGACGGACTGGTGATTTCTGTGCTGTCATTGATGAGAAACGTTTCGGAACCATTGCATATTTTTGTGATGACCATGAATCTGACGTATAAGACGAAGCATATGCTGCCGGTTTCCGGGGAAACCATAAGCTATCTGGACGATCGTCTTAAAAAGCAGAATGAGAAGAGTTCGGCCGTCCGTATTGATGCCACAGAGCTGTTCCGCGCCGCGCCGCCGCTGGCGAATATGGAGACACGGTTTACACCCTGCTGTATGCTGCGGCTGTATGCGGATCAGATACCGGAATTGCCGGAGCGAATCCTGTATCTGGACAATGATGTAGTTTGCCGGAAGGGTTTTGTCGGATTTTATTATCAGGATCTGTCTGACTATGAACTGGCAGGAGTGCCGGATTATTATGGGAAATGGTTTTTCCGCAGGAATCTGTTGCATATGGATTATATGAATTCCGGTGTTTTGCTGCTGAATCTGGCATATATCCGTGAGACCGGACTGTTTGCGCGGTGTCGTGACCTTTGCAGTGAAAAAAGGATGTTTATGCCGGATCAGACTGCCATCAATAAACTGGCTGATCGTAAAAAGCTCTGCAGCAGGGTCTACAATGAGCAGCGCAGGCTCCATGAAGAGACGGTGTTTCAGCACTTTACTACCAGCTTCCGCTTTTTTCCCTGGCTGCATACACTGACAGTAAAACCATGGCAGATTGACCAGGTACATGAAAAGCTGAAGCTGCATGAATATGATGATATTTTGCAGGAATATATTGCTGTTATGGCAGAATTGAAAGGAAATGTTTAGGTAAGATTTTATTTTCAGATTTAGAAAGGATGACGATAGTATGGAAAAAACCGTAGTTCCCATTTTTTTTACAGCTGACGAGAGTTATGCTCCCTGGTTGGATTGCGCAATCCGTTCGATGGAGGAAAACGCTTCCGAAGCATATAAATATCAAATCATTGTCCTGCATCAGGACTTGTCGGAGGAGAGTCAGAGAAGGATCGCTTCCGGTGTGTGCGCCCCCTTTGAAATTCGCTTTATCCCTATGGAAAAAGAACTGTCAGGTATTACCGACCGGACGGAAAACCGGCTGCGGTGTGATTATTTTACACTGACGATTTACTTCCGGCTGTTTATCGCAGACCGATTTCCGGAGTATGACAAGGGTATTTATTTGGACAGTGACATTGTGGTGCCGGGTGATATTTCTGAGCTGTACCGGATGGAATTGGGAGATAACATCATCGGAGCCTGTGCGGATCGTTCCATCATGCCGGTTCCTGAACTGGTAGAGTATGTAGAAAACGCGGTTGGTGTGCGGATTGACCAGTATATCAATTCTGGCATTCTGCTGATGAATCTGAAAAAGATGCGGGAAGCAGGATTCTGCGATCATTTCCTTCATTTGCTGCATACCTTTCATTTTGATTGTCTGGCACCTGACCAGGATTACATCAATGCGATGTGCAATGGCAAAATCGTTTATCTGGACGAGGCGTGGGATGTAATGCCGCCGATGGGTGGAAAAGAAGCGGAAGTACAGCAGAACGGGAAACTCCCCCTCACGATGGTCTCCGCTTCCGCTCCGGTCGGTGCTAAACGCCTGCCACTGGCAGGCAGCACCGGCGGCAAATCGGGCAGCCAACTGAATTGTGCTTCGCACAAGGCTGCCATTCCAAAATTGATCCATTATAATCTGTTCCAAAAGCCCTGGTGTTATGACGATATACCATATGAGGAGTATTTCTGGGACTGTGCAAAGCAATCTCCATTTTATCAGGATATCCTGCGCTTTAAAGAGAATTATTCGGAAGAACAGAAAAAATCAGATCAGACCTGTCTTGAAAATATGATTGCAAAAGGCCCTATGGTCTGCCGCCAGGAGGTTACCTTTCGCAGGATGTTTGAAAAAGGGGAACGGATTCGTATAGAGTAGTCACTGGAATCAAAAATGGGCGAATAATTCTTTATATTGAGAGATGAAAACGAATAGGGAGAACAGTTACGTATGCTGATTGGCGGGAATAAAGAAAAAGTGATTGCCAATATGAGGGATGCCGCAGAGCGAGGCGATTTAAACTGTAAGGTAGAGACGGACGATCCGGTTTTGCTTCGGGAGGAACGGGAGAAGATTGTCCGGCATTTTCTGGAAAATTATAGAACCTTCGGATACCGGTTTTGCAATGTGTGTGCGCGGGCGTTGACTGATACAGCCACCAGATGGCTGAACCGGGACACCAGGATTGAGGGACTGGAAAATATAAAAGAAATTCATGGCGGGGCGATTGTTACCAGTAACCATTTCAGCCCACTGGATAACACGGCAGTGCGGAAAGCGATGAACCGGGCAGGCTATCGGCGGCTGTTCATCGTCAGTCAGGAGACGAATCTTGCCATGAAGGGGTGGATTGGTTTTCTGATGAATCATGAGGATATTATTCCGCTGGTGAATCATTCCGGGTATCTGCGAAACTATTTCTGCCCAATGATCCGGGAACGCTTAAAACATGGAGATGCGATTCTGATCTACCCGGAGCAGGAGATGTGGTTTCATTATCGGAAGCCCCGTCCACCGAAACGGGGCGCATATTATTATGCGGCTGTCAACCATGTTCCGGTTATTTCCTGCTTTGTGGAGATCCGGGATCTGCCGGGCAAGGAAAATGAAGAGTTTCACAAAACACGTTATGTGATGCACATTCTCAAGCCCATTTATCCGGATCCGGATAAAAGCGTCAGAGAGAACAGCCAGGAAATGATGCGGCAGGATTATCTGCAGAAGGTGGCGGCTTATGAACTGGGCTATGGGAAAACTCTTACTTACGATTTTAAGACAGAGGATATTGCAGGATGGATTCCGCCCGGAGAGAATGCGTAGAGAGGAAGTTTTTAAGTGGAAAGTACAGACAGAGAACTCCGAATTGGAATCGATGTGGGTTCCACAACAGTGAAAGTAGTTATTACGGATGCCGGGACACAGGAGATGCTATATGCAAGATATGTTCGTCATAACGCGAGACAGAAAGAGACGGTTGGCAATCTGCTTGCAGAGGCGGAAGTGCAATTTCCGGATCAGCGGTTCCGCGCGGCAGTCTGCGGCTCCGGAGGCCGGACAATGGCCCAAAAGCTGGGCGTCCATTACATACAGGAAGTGGTGGCCAACTCGGCAGCGGTTCGGGCGCTGTATCCACAGGTAAAAACAGCTGTTGAGCTTGGCGGCCAGGACGCGAAGGTCGTGTTTTTTTATTTCGATAAAGAGAAACAGCAACTGCAGACCTCTGACATGCGGATGAATGGAAGCTGTGCCGGCGGCACCGGCGCTTTTATTGATGAGGTAGCAGCACTGCTGAATGTGGAAACGGAACAGTTTGAAACCCTGGCGTCGCAGGGACAGACGGTTTATGATATCTCCGGTCGTTGCGGCGTGTTTGCAAAGACAGATATTCAGCCTCTGTTGCTTTCAGGGGCGAAGAAGGAGGATATTGCACTTTCCACGTTTCATGCCATTGCAAAACAGACGATTGGCGGTCTGGCGCAGGGACTGGAGCTGGCGCCGCCTATCATTTTTGAGGGAGGACCGCTGACATTCAATCCGACATTGATTGAGACATTTGCAAAGAGGCTCGGTTTAAAAGAAGGAGATATCGTGCGCCCGGAACATCCGGAAACGATTGTAGCTTATGGGACTGCCATTGCCATTGATCAGATTTTTCCGGAGGAAGAGGAAAATTCAGATACTGTTACCTTGCGGGAACTGGTGAAGCGGCTTGATGGTGTGGAAGAAATTCCTCCGACAGAGGATGAAAAGACGAGTCCTTTTTTCGGCTCAGCAGAGGAAAAGAACCTGTTCCTGGAAAGACATGGCCGGGAGCTGTATGAGACATGTACACCAGAACCAGTAAATGGAGAATTGCGGGTTTGGCTGGGGATTGACTCCGGAAGTACCACATCGAAGTTTGTTTTGATGGATGAAGAAGGTCGGGTGGTTGACCGTTTCTATGCGCCCAATAGAGGAGAAGCTCTGCTGGTAGTACGGGATGGCCTGATCGAAATGAAGCGAAAATATGACGCGCAGGGCATTCAGCTTCATATTCTGGGACTTGGCACGACAGGCTATGGGGAAAATCTGCTGGCGCGGGCATTTGGCGCGGACTATCATACAGTCGAGACAGTGGCGCATGCCATGGGGTGCATCCATTACTATCCGGAAACCACATTTTTACTTGACATCGGCGGTCAGGACATGAAGGCAATCTGGCTGGAAGATGGCATTATCACGAACATCATGCTGAATGAGGCCTGCTCGTCCGGATGTGGCTCTTTTCTGGAGAATTTTGCTTCCGGTCTGCAGATACCGGTGGATGAGATTGCGGAGGCAGCTTTTCGCTCTGAGTCTCCGGCGAAGCTCGGCAGCCGCTGCACCGTGTTTATGAACAGTACGATTATAACGGAGCAGCGAAACGGAAAAAAACCGGATGATATCATGGCCGGACTTTGCCGCTCAGTGATTGAGAATGTGTTTACGAAAGTCATTCGTATTTCTGATACAGTCCAGCTGGGAAAACATATTGTTGTTCAGGGCGGAACCTTCCGCAATCAGGCTGTGCTGCGCGCTCTGGAGGAATACCTGGGAATGGAAACGCCCCCTCCTTACAGTCGGCGGATATCCCGCCCAGAGGGCGAGGATGCCACCCGGCGAGGGCAAGTCGCGCCGTCCATTAGGAGAAACGCTTCGCGTTTGGACGGCGCTGAGGTAAAGCTGGCACCTTATCCGGGGGAGATGGGAGCCATCGGCGCGGCTCTGGAGGTGAAACGTCAGATAACGGAAGCGGGTTATCCGGACGGAAAAGAATCCTCTTTTATAGGATTTGACGCCCTGGAGAAATTCTCCTATGAGACGCGCAGCGGCGTACAGTGCACCGGATGCGGAAACCGGTGCAGCCGCACAATCGCTACTTTTTCTACCGGAAAGACATGGGTATCCGGAAACCGGTGTGAGAAAGGGGCGGTTGTTGAATTAGGACAGGATAATGAGAAAAGTGTTTCTGAGCGGGATGATAAAGAAGACGCAGGATTTTCATTCGGGCAGAACGGTGAAAAAGATGAGACTGCAGGATATGGACAACAGAGTAAGGCAGACTATATAAAATTCGAGAAAGAACACAGGATAGCGTCAGAAAAATTAACAGGAAAACAGATAGAAAAGCACACAGAAAAGCTTACAGAGAAGCCTGCGGATTTATTTGCGGAACGAGAGAAACTTCTTTTTGAAGATTACCCGTACCATCAGGCAGCTCCGGATAAGGGAGAGGTGGTCGGTCTGCCCAGGGTGCTGGAATTCTGGGACAGTATGCCGTTCTGGAATACCTTTTTTCGGGCGCTTGGTTATCAGACTAAGTTTTCCCACAAAAGCACGCGGAAGCTTTACGAGCAGGGGCTGCAGTATGTAGCGTCGGATACGGTCTGTTT
>JAJQIE010000316.1 GCA_021199395.1 Lachnospiraceae bacterium
TATAAATACTGGACTCATACATCATTTCCAGCAGCCTGTCCTTTATCTGTTCTGCCGTCCATCCGGCGTCCGCCATCTGTTTTGCGTCCAGGACAGACTGCTTCTGTGTCACGGAAATCCGCTTATTGTCCACCACAAACACCTGATCCCTGTAATCCTGCGCGAGCATGGCCGCCGTACTGCAGGAGCTGCTCAGCCCGCTCGACATCGGAATATGTACAATCTCATCATAATCCTTCAAAAGACGATCCCACAAATCCGTGACGTCGCCAACCATCGGCATAGAAGTAGAGATCTCAGAATCCTCCTTCAGATGCCGATAGAATTCCTCCTGCGTCAGACTGATGTCCTCATAAAACAATTCGCCGTTGATATAAAACGGCATCGGCAATACGTAAACCCCAAGCTTTTCCGCCTCCGCCTGCGTGATTCCGCTGTTGCTGTCTGTCACAATTGCTACCCTTTTCATGCTTTTCCGTCATCCTTTCCTTATTCCCGCAGCCTGCATCCGGGTTTCTGACTGAAATCAACCATTTTCATCCTTTTTCTTAAATGGATGATACCCCAACAAAAGCCGTTTTGTCAATGAAAGGATGCAGTTCCCGCAAAACATGATCCGGGCAGCGGAATTACCTGAATTTATCCAGGAAAGGAACCTCACTGTCATTTTCATTCATCAGCATCTGCGGAAAACGCGATATTTAAAGCCTCCGAGATCGTATAGCTTAAATATTTCACAGTCTCGTCAATGTCCTTTGGCGTCACAAACATTGTATTCAGATGCGGAGAGATCAGCTCATGTATCATCTCATACTTCTCCGCATGGTCGAGCGTGCCAAGCGTCCCGCCCAGCATCTGCATATGGTCAGAACGGTCCATCTCCGCAATCAGCTCTTCCATCGTATCGTTTACAATCGTAGCCGCATCTACCACAGTCGGTACGCCAATCGCGACGACCGGCACACCAAGTGTCTCCTTGTTGATCGCGTCCCTGTGGTTGCCAACGCCAGACCCCGGATTGATGCCCGTGTCCGTAATCTGGATCGTCCGGTTCAGACGCTTTGTACTGCGCGCCGCAAGTGCGTCAATCGCTATCACCAGTCCCGGCTTTGTCTCGTCTACCACACCCCGTATAATTTCCAGCGTCTCCATCCCGGTCTGCGCCATGACTCCCGGCACAATTGCACTGACCTCCCCGGCTGTCTCCATTCCACTCGGCATCCGTCCGTATTCCTTCATCATGTGTCTCGTAATACGAAGATTATTCACGACATCCGGGCCGAGCGCGTCCGGCGTGACCTCACGGTTGCCGAGTCCCACCACAAGTACAGAAGCCTTTTTGCCCTCTATCAGAGAATCCAGATGCTTTGCAAGCTCCTCTGAAATCTCTCTGTGGTAGTCCTCGTCCGGGGAAGACATATTCGGCGCCTCAATCGTAATATACGTCCCGACCGGCTTTCCCATCGCCTTTGCTGCATTCTCCGTCTCAATCGTTACAGTCGTTGTATAAATTTCACGTTCCTCATCCACCTTCTCATCCACACGCACTCCGTGAATCCGCGCGTCAGTACCGCTTTGAAATGCGGCGTTTTCCTCATGCGAGGCGCGATCCGCCGCAGAGCGCAGATGCGGTGGCGTTATCATGTCTTCATAATTCTCCCGCGCTTCCAGCGCCAGATCTGTCCGTATCTGAAATTTCCCCATCATATTTTTTCTCTCCCTGGTAGTTTTCACAGTTTTCCGACAACTATTTTATAAATTCATCCTGTATTCTTTCCGGTACATTGTCCTCTTTTGTTCTTATGAAAATATTGTGATTTGGGTGCCACCGGCGCTCAGAATCCATCGTCCTTCACTGCTCCATAGTTTGCCGCCATTTTATAAAAATATGCAGAAATCTGCCTGTAGATGTCTGAGGGTATATGATATACAGCTTTGGCCTGGTGTGATATGTAATTAGCCCGGAATGCATACGCAAAGTAACCGACAGCTTACGCAAGGCAGTCGGCAATATCAATTGACACTTTTTCACTGCTGCGATAAACTGATACCGAAAGCAGACACAAAAATGAAAAAGCATTCTGATAAACCACAGAAAAATGAGCTTGTGGAGGATAACGGAACCTTAATTGTCATAGAAGAGTACCTGCAGGGAAGAACTCTGCAGGAGCTGCTGGAAGAACGCGGCACATTTTCGGAAAGCGAAGCGTTCTCTCTCACGTTTGCTCTCGCCCGGATCGTGAGGTATTTTCATCACATGACGCCTCCTGTCATCCATCGCGACATCAAACCATCCAATCTGATCCTTTCGCCGGATCACATATTAAAACTCGTGAATTTTAATTCCGTCAGATTCGCCATAGAAAATCCGTCGGCGGATGTTCCGATGACCGTCGTCATACTATTATTCGCAGTCCTTGCGAGTATTCTGTTTACCACAGATTATCTCGGTATACAGTCCCTTTTTCCGCTCACAAAAAGCACAAGGGTCGTAACAAGAGTGCTGGGCATTTTTCTTTACGATATGCTCATTCTGGTCGCAGCATTCGTGGTTACAGGACTCCTGAGCAGTTTCGTATGATGCTGTCGGCGGGTGCAGCGATTATTCCGCACCCGCCTGTGTACATAAAAGTAAGCCTGCCGGTCTGCTCAAATGAGAAAACCGACAGGCTTATTTCAATCCTCATCTCAGGGCTGCTCCCCGCAGCCCAATGTTC
>JAJQIE010000141.1 GCA_021199395.1 Lachnospiraceae bacterium
CAACCCCCCCCCTGCTCTGCCAAAGACTCCTGATGATTCAGATTGAAATCCCTGCGCAGGGCTGCGATTAAGTACGCTTCGCGCAGGGCGAACCTTTTCGTAAAAAAACACCGCGGCTGGTACAGGAGCTTTACAGCCATAGCTTCCATCGTCCACGCCGCGGTTTTCATGTTTTCTTTTTTTATCATGATATCTGTTTCGTTTTTCTCCGGAATACGAACGGTTCACATTCAGCATAAATCAGACAGAAGGACGCTTTTCTGCCCGGTAGTCACCCAGTGACTTTCCATCATAAGGTAGCATTGCATACCTGCGCTCAAAATTCCGCCTGAAATTTCTCCAGGTTATCCCATTTAAAAAATATCACTATGGGAACCAGTTCTTGTCAAATACAAGATCAATTCCTCCTCATTCACCTCATACACAAGCAGCCAATCTGGAGTTATATGACATTCTCGACAGCCCAAATAGTTACCAATCAGGCTGTGATCCCGGTACTGTTCAGGCAATATCCGTCCCATGGCAAGAAGCTCAATCACTTTCTCAAGCAGTCGGACATCATAACCGCGCTTTTTTATGCACTTATAATCCTTTTTGAACGTTGTCTGATATTTAATCGTCAGCATCTAAATCCTCCATCAGCTCCGAAACAGATGTAAAACCACGGCTTAGTCCAACACCATTTCTGGCATCTTCAATAGCTCTAACCGTCTCGGCATTCGGTAAAGGATTCCCTATCCGAAAAGGAATAGCACCTTCGCGCACAGATTGACGCAGGAACATATTAATTGCAGAACTCAAACTCAATCCAAAGCTTTCAAATAATTCCTGCGATTCTTTCTTCAAATTTTGATCTATTTTAATATTTGTACTTACAACAGCCACAGCCAGTACCTCCATCACATTTTTGGATTATTTTAGCCCATTGTGTAGAATATGTCAATACAACAGCTTTAATTCTCAGGGTTGTTTCACGAACATTTTTTGCTGTGATTTCTCACCTGGGGCAAACGAATAACTCCTCAACTTTGCCATATCTCCGCTAAATCCTCCATTGACCTTTACGTGGCATTCCTGATTTCGTTTGTTTTTTCCCTGATTGGTATCTGGACAAGGACCAGCCCTGTCTCCGCATCCACCACATTCAGCACCACGGTAGCCTTGTTTCCTTTCACTTTCTCTCCAAAACCGCGCAATGATTTCCCGTCGATTGCTATGTGGTGCCCCTTAGGCGCTATGATTTCCCCTGCCCATTCCATAAACACGCACAGGAACATCCATTCGTCTATCCTGGAAAGCATCCAGCATACCGTTGCCGGTGGCGCAATCCCATTTTCCAAAGTCATCCCTTCCCTTAACTCTTCAAAGTGTTCCCCGCACCAGTTCAGGCTCCGCCTGATTAATGTCCGCCCAGCGAGATACCCGAAGACCAGGCAGACCAGTACCTCAGCCGACACATGCTTCGTCCTCTGGCCACACCGTGGATCTGGTACCGCCTTCATGTGTTCCAGCAATGGGGCCACCCGGAATGCATTGTCAGCACAAGGCTTCACCAATCCCAAGCCGGTCCAGGATCCGCTTCTGGCTGTCATTCATCCTGGAAACAACCTTTTCTTTTTCGAAGTAAATCAGGAGATTTTTGTAAATGTTCACTAATTTCAAATTATATATTGCATTTTTTATATTTTTGTGATATATTATCTGTAACATTATCTTCTCATATTCACAATCATAGCCCATATATAAACCTGTCTCCATCGCGGAAATTCCACATAAGGCGGCGATAAAATATCGTTCTTCAAAAAACAACCGTGAAAATGTTCCTAAACTAATAGCAATTTCAAATGAAATGAGGTAAAATAGATGACAGAAAAATCGGATTTCAATTCAAAAGAATCTGACACAGTAAATCAAACAGAAGATGCTGTAATGAAAGTCATGATGGAGTTTTTCACTGAAGAAATGCTTCCTCTTTTCGGCATCACGCAAAAAGCAATCGCATTCATTCCAACAGAGGACGTTCATATTGAACTTATGAAGGGTTACCAGGATTTCAATCTCGAAATGGAGGACGGTAGTATCGCGCATTTTGAATTTCAATCAACAAATGGCGGAGTGAAAGATCTCCGACGTTTCAAAGCCTACGAGGGAAACCTTAATTACAAGCTGCAAAAACCCGTGACTACCTACGTATTATTTTCAGGAAAGATCAAATGCCCTATGACACAGATTACCGAAGGAATCAACTCATACAGGATAAAACCCATCATCATGCGTGAGCGAGACGCAGACCTGTTGTTAGCAAAGCTGCAAGCCAAAGTTAGTAAAAACATTCCTCTTACACGCAGGGATTTGTCCGAGCTTCCAATGCTTCCAATCTTCGGAGGCGAAAGCTCTCAATTAGAACGCATACAAGCCGCGTTTGAAATTACCACAGAAGCAGATCAGATCCCACAGGAAGATATTGAAAAAATCGAAGCCGCCATTTATGCTATGGCGACAAAGTTTCTTAACCATAATGAATTAGAGCAAATCAAAGGGGGTGTCAAAATGACGTATCTTGGACAACTACTGGTAGAGGACGGGCGTAAAGAAGGGCGTGAAGAAGGACGTAAAGAAGGACGTAAAGAAGAACAAAAAAACACAGAACGGGAACGCCTGAGAGCGGATAAAGCCGAGCAGGAGCTGCAGGAGTTAAAGAAGAGATTCGGACTGGAGTAATAATAGCAGCTATGTCCCATCGATATCCCTGTACAGATAAGACACGGGACATAACCATTCCATCTAATGCGCATCTTCCTCCTGCCCCTTATGCTGCTCCAGCAGCGGATCGATCAGCCGGGAGGCCACGCAGGCGAGCACACCCGGCACGAACAGAACCGTCCAAAGCTTTGCGAGCACGAGCAGATACCCCACGGCGAACAGGACAAGGAGCAGCAGAGTGACTGGCAGATGGCGGAATACCATATAGAAGGAAAGCTTCAGGAACCATTTTACCGGCATATCAAATCTGGAAAGCGCGGGGAATGCGTAGCAGAGCGCCGCGAGCACGAGCAGAGTGCACAGGCCATAAAACATGATCAGGAACAGACGCGGCAAGCCATCCGCCAGGTGCCAGATGATTCCCGCGTTTAGAAGCAGTACAAACAGCGCCCCGGCAAAGCAGAGCCACAGCAGAATGGACTTTTTCAGATCTCTGCGGTATGCTTTCCAGAACTCGGACCAGACGGTCCCGGTGTCCCGCCTTATGGAGCGCGAGGCCACCGCATAGATTGCGCTAAAGGATGCGCCGATTGTCGCCACCAGAAGGCTGCCCAGCAGCCAGAGGATACTGACCAGTATCATATCGCACAGCTTTCCAGTGTAATAGTAAAATCCGGTTCCGGATTCAAAAAATCCGGGGCTGTTTTTTTTCTTCATGAACGTACCCCGCTTCCTTCCTTTTTTCTCCTGTTCCATCGGATAAAGGGACTTTTTCCCGACCGCGTTCCGTCCTATTGACGTTCGCGGTCGGGAATGAATCACATCAATGTAAGCATCGGAAGCTCATATCCGTTTCTGGTAAACAATGGTATCTGCTCCAGCGGCGCAGCGATGGTAACGGTCTGCCCGCCGTCAAAGGTCTCTCCGGTCCAGGCATTTTTCCATACAGCGCCCTGCGGCAGATAGATTTCTGTCTCTCTCGCGCCTTTGTCTGTCACCGGCTTTACCAGCACATCCGGGCCGAACATATACTGTGTCTCTACCTCCCAGCACTCAGGATCCTCCGGAAAATCATAGAACAGCGGTCTCATGACCGGCGTCCCTTTTTCGTGCGCTTCCGCCATGCGCTCCGCGACATAGGGGCGCATGCGCTCCCGCAGCCTGAGATAGCCGCAAAGAATCTCATATACCTCATCGGTGTAGCTCCACACTTCATTGGGCGCGCCGGAGACACAGGTAGCCCCGCCGGTCGTTCCGTGCTGCGGCTGCAGCGGCCAGCGATAGCCGTGCATCCTCATGACCGGACAGAAACAGCCATACTCAAACCAGCGGATCAGCAGCTCATGGAATTCCGGATCGCTGACATTCGCGCCAAAGAAGCCTCCGATATCGGTCGTCCACCAGGGAATACCGGCGATACCCATATTCAGTCCGGCCGCGACCTGATTCTTCATGCTCCCAAACGAGGACTTGATATCGCCCGACCACACGAGCGCCCCATATCTCTGGGAACCCGCCCATGCGCAGCGCAGGAGATTGATGATATTTTCCTGCCCCTGCTTCTTCATTCCGTCAAAGAACGTCTTTGCGTACATTACCGGGTAAATATTCCCCACCTGTACGTCCGGGCCGAGATGGTAGCGGTAATTTTCAAAATCATATACGGTATATTCCGGCTCCGCCTCATCCAGCCAGAAAATCCGCACACCCTTGTCATAATAATTCTGTTTTGCTTTCTGCCATACGTACTCGCGCGCTTCCGGATTTGTCGCGTCGTAGTGCAGTGTGTTCCCCTGGAAATCCATAGAGATCGGATAACCGGATTCCACACGGATCAAAAGGCCTTTCGCTTTCATCTCATCGAAGTTCTCGCTCCGGTAGTCCACCGTCGGCCAGATGGAAACCATCAGCTCAATGCCCATTTCCTTGAGCTCCGCGATCATTGCGTCCGGATCCGGCCAGTAGGTCGGGTCAAACTTCCACTCTCCCTGGCAGGGCCAGTGGAAAAAGTCCACGACTATGACAGAAATCGGAAGATTGCGGCGTTTGTATTCTCTGGCTACCTCCAGCAGCTCCTCCTGTGTCTGATAGCGGAGCTTGCACTGCCAGTATCCCATCGCGTAATCCGGCATCATCGGCACCTTTCCGGTCGCATTTGCGTATGCCTCCTCAATCTCTGACGGCGAATCTCCCGCCGTGATCCAGTAGTCCAGCTTTTTAGAGGAATACGCTTCCCATGTGGTGATGTTCTTTCCAAAGCTCACACGGCCGACCGCCGGATTGTTCCACAGAAAGCCATAGCCGAGGCTGGAGAGCACAAACGGCACGCTTGCCTGCGAATTGCGATGTGCCAGCTCCAGATCCGCGCCCTTCACATCAAGAAACGGCTGCTGATACTGCCCCATGCCAAAAAGCTTTTCGTTTGGATTTGACACGAACCGCATGGTCAGACGGTAATCGCCTCCAATGATCGGCTTAAACTCTCTCGCCTCTACCTCCAGTGAGCTGCATGTGCTTCCAAACATATCGCGGCGGTTGCGCAGATATTCCTCCAGGAGCACTTCGCCCTTTGCATTGTAAAAGGTCAGCTTTCCGATCAGATTGATCTCCGCAGTAATTTTTCCGTTCCGGATCGTCCCGCCATCCGTGCGAACCTCAACACAGCACTCATTCTCAGTCACCGATACGCTCTGCGAGTCATCGGCGCAGACCATTTCCCCGTCCACGGGACACTTTTCAACAGCGTTACCCTCTGCTGCGGATCCCGATTCTTCCCGCGGATCTAAGTCCGTTCCCGCGGCATTCTCCGGTGAAAGGAGCGCCCAGTCCTCCTTTGGCATCCCGGCCAGCTTTGTCGCGCGGACACGCAGACTGTTTTTGCCCCACGGCTCAATGATCAGCCGCTCCGCGTCATAGCGGTAGCAGAGTGCGTTTCCCTTTTGCTCAAAGTATCCATATACGTCTCTTACTTCATCCTGATTTGCCATAAAACCATCCTTTCTCGTATCAGTCTTTGACCTCGCGGCAGTCCCTGAGCATGTCGCCCGTCTTTACCACACCGTCTGCCTTTAACCACTTCGTCCATTTTTAACTGCGCCATCAGTCTTTGACCGCGCCGGCCGTCAGGCCGCCGACAATGTATTTCTGCAGGAAAATGAACAGCAGCACGACCGGAATGACCAGAATGGTCCCATATGCCATGATGCAGTTCCACTTCGTCCCATACGCATTCTGGAATTTGTAAATGTTCGCGGTCAGCGGCCGCATCTCCGCGCCGACGTTAAATGTCATGGAGAAGATCAGATCGTTCCAGCCATTCAGGAAGGAAATGACTACAATCGTAATGATGCCGGTCTTTACCGCCGGGATCATGATCGATACAAATGCCCGCAGCGAGCCGCAGCCATCCAGCCGGGCCGCCTCATCGAGCGCTACCGGAACACTCTTAAAATAGGGGCGCAGCGTGACGATCGCGAACGGGATGGAAGCCGACGCAATCGCGATGGGCGCCGCAAAATGCGTGCCAAGAAGCCCCAGTCCATTGAAAATCAGGTACATCGGGGTCAGTGTCAGAGAAGCCGGAAGCATCTGAGCCACAAGGAAGGTCAGGAGAAACACATTTCCGCCCGGAACCTTGTAGCGTCCCATCCCATAAGCCGCCGGAACACCGAGAAGCAGGGTGATCCCCATCGTCAGAAAGCCATTAATGAAGCTGTTCCGCAGAGAGACGAGAAAGGTCGGGTCCGTCAGGTTGACCAGCCATGGATCGATCGTAAATTCGCGCGGGAAATAGCTCAGCTCCTTTCCGAACGTCTCTACATCGGATTTAAAAGAAATCTGCACCAGCCAGTAGATCGGGAACAGAAATATTACCGCTATGATAAGCGCTATGACAGAGTTCCGCAGGTTTTTTCTCCCCTCCTGGGTCTGTAGTGTTTTCATACTAATCATCCTCCTTCGACAGTAATCTCAGGTAGAACAGTCCTACTATAAACAGGCACGCAAACAGCACCATCGCCACCGCGGAGCCCTTTGAGAATTCGAACTGCGTAAATGACAGCGTGTAGGAATAGGTCCCCAGCACATCCGTGGAGTTCAGCGGACCGCCCGCCGTCATAATATACATCAGGTCGAATGCGCGGAACGTATAGATAAAGCCCAGCATCAGAACCGACAGGATTGAACCCTTCATCAAAGGCAGAGTAATATACCGAAATCTCTGCATCCAGGTCGCTCCGTCAATCGATGCGCTCTCGTAGACATCTCCCGGAATGTTAGTCAGTCCGGAAACCAGCAGCAGCATATTGAACGGAATACCGACCCAGCAGTTCATGATAATGACCGCAATCATCGAGGTGGACGTGTTTACCAGCCACTCCGGTCCCGCAATCCCGATTTTCGAGAGCAGGTCATTGATCAGGCCGGCATTTGCAAAAATATTTTTTCCGAGAAGACCGGTCACTGACATCGGCATCATATAGCTGACCAGGATCATGCCCCGGATCGGCCCGGACAGCTTAAATTTCTGACTGAAAAACAGCGCAAACGCGAATCCGATGGTAAACTGGAAAACCAGACAGGCGATCGTAAAGACAAACGTATTTTTCAGAACCAGCAGGAAGGTGGGATTCTGAAACAGGTCAATATAATTCTGGAAGCCGACAAAGACAGAACCGCCTTTTGTCAGGTTTTTGACATTTACATTCTTAAAGCTCAGCACCACGTTGTAGACAAGAGGATATCCGAGCACAAGAATCATATAAATAAACGCGGGCAGGATAAAGCAGTACGCCTCCCGCTTTCGTTTTCCCGCCATGGACAGTGACACTTTATTCAAAACAAATGCCCCCTTTCTGGATGGATATGAAATCGGAAAAAACCGGCCGCCGATCCTGATGGTCGGCGACCGGCCTTACTTTTTCGTATCTACTGCGAAAGTGTCATCAATAGTAGTTACATCTCCGGAATCGGATCCGCCTCAACGATCGGAGTAATCGTCTCCATTGCCGTTGCGAGAGCGTCTGCCGCGTCTGTGCCGTCTACAAATACGGACTGAGCCGCTGTGTAAATAGCCTCAGAGATTGTCGGCCACTCTGCGTGCGGTCCACGTGCCAGCGCATAATTCATCTCGTCTACAAATACCTCAAAGTTTTCTACCTCATAGGTGTATTCCGGCTCAGAGTCTGAACGGGTCGGGATCTTGCCGGCCGTCACAGCCCACTCCGCTTCTTTTTCCTGAGAGCACAGCCACTCAAGGAATTCTACGCAGGCCTCTACGTCAGCAGCGCCTGTGCATACGCCAAAGTTCTCGCCGCCGATCGTGGAAGTGGATGTACCCTCATCGCCAGTCGGAAGCAGGACGATCTCATAGTTGAACGCATCGCCGATCGCGTCGGTCTGCGCCAGATGCCAGGTACCTACCTCAGCAAACGCCGCCTTGCCTGCCGCGAACTGATTCCACACGTCCGCCTGAGTCCAGTTTACACATTCCTTGCTCATATAACCGTTCGCCACGAAATCTCCAAGTGTGGAAAGACCCTTTACCGCAGATGCAGCCGTCAGGTCATCTACATTCGCGCTCTCACCGTCGTTTGTCGCGCACAGCCACGGAAGCAGTTGGAAAGTACCCTCTTCAGTGGAAATGCAGCACATCGCGAATCCGTATACGCTGTCGTCCGCGTTCGTCGTAGCGGCTACCATCTCAGAAAGCTCATCCAGGCTGGTCGGAGCATGGTCATAGCCTGCAGCTTCGAGCAGATCCATATTGATCGCCAGACACAGGCAGTTTGAATTCTGCGGAAGTCCATAGAGGTTTCCATCGGAATCCATGCAGGAGCTCAGCGGCCCGCTGTAAAAGCTGTCTGTCTCGCCCCACGCCTCAAGATAATCGGTAATGTCCTCAAACACGCCGAGAGAAATATAGGAAGCCATGTCCGGTGAATCCACCATACCGATATCCGGAAGCTCTCCGGAGATAGCTCCGATGGTATACTGGTTCATCAATTCCTCACGGGATACATAGGTAGCTGTGATATGGATGTCGCTCTGAATCGAATTGTACTCATCTACCCACTCTACGATCGCCTCGGAATCCGCTGAAGCGTCAAAGTAATGCCACAATGTAATCTCGGTTGCCTCTTCAGCAGACGCTCCGGTCGCGCAAAGAGAAAGTGCCATCGCCAAAGCGCCGATAACAGCAAGTCTTTTTCTCATTATTTTGTCCTCCTTTTCATGCAGCAGCTTCGTGTCGTTTGTCTATTTGCATAATAATTTAGCTGCTTTCCGTTTTTTGTTGTACATATTGTACCATTCCATTTTCTCACAAAAAACCCACAATTTTATGAAAAGAGAAGGTTTCAGGGTGTAATTTTTTAAGATTTGGAGATTTTTTTAAGACTCAGCCGCTTATTTCCCGATTTTTGCCAGATATTCCGCGGGGCTTTCCCCGGTCGCCTCCCGGAATACCCGGTTAAAATATTTCGCGTCCGAAAAGCCGACCCGGTACGGTACCTCTTTCCTGTCATATTCTCCGCTCCGGTACAGGCGCTTCGCCTGCTCGATCCGGTAGTCGCGTACAAAAGCAGAAAAATTCGTCTGTATATTTTTCGTAAAAAGGTAGCTGAAATACTCCGCGCTGATCCCCAGCTCGGCAGACAGCTCCTTCTGGCTGATTTTCCCGGCATAGCATTTCTCAATGATATCCAGCGCTTTGCGTATCAGCGGATGCGCGTCCGGATATTTGTTCCTCAGACTCACGGAATCCGCGACCGCGTAATCCATTTTCCTCTCCAGACGCTTCTGAACCTTTTTCAGCACGGTCATAGCTTCCCCGCGCGTCACCGGTTTCAGAAGATATCCCGCCACGTCAAGGGAAATCGATTGCTGTGCAAAATCAAAATCCGCGTAAGCGCTGGCTACGATAAACTCCGTCGACAGGCCGTGCGCCCGCACCGCCCGGATCACGGACAGCCCATCCAGAAACGGCATCTTTACGTCGACAAAAGCGACATCCGGCTGCATGGCCAGAATCAGTTCCAAAGCACTCTGTCCGTTTGACGCCTGAGCTATTACCTCATACTCCTCGCCAAGCTCCTCGATGATCCTGGTCAGCCCCTGCCTGGTTCTCTGCTCATCCTCTGCTATTATGATCTTCACGTATCCGTTCCCCTTTCTTCATACTCTCACCGGGTTTTTCGGTATCGGCAGCCAGAACATGAATGCCGTACCCTCCCCCTTCACTGTCCAAAGCTTTATTTTCAGATTTTCCCCATAATACATCCTGAGCCTTGTAACAGCATTCTGGATACCGATCCCCGCGCCGTTTAAAGACAGCGAACGATTCTCTTCCAGTATGCTCTCTATCACGCCCTGGATCTCCGGTTCCATCCCGCACCCATTATCCTTTACCGTCAGCAAAAACCTGTTCCCATCCGTTCGCCCCTCTATACGAATCCTTCCGCCGTTTTCTTTTCCCTCAAATCCATGCAGAATAGAGTTTTCCACAAACGGTTGCAGAAACAGTCTGCAGCATGGCCATTCCCCATACTCGGCAGGAAAACATATCTCATAGTCAAATACTTCCATCAGACGGAATTTCTGCAGGCAGAGGTATTGCTCTACCCACTGGATCTCCTCTCCGAGAGTCACGCTGATCAGACGGCGGGAAAAGGTGTAGGATAAGATCCCGGACAGCTTCTTCAGCAGATCCGCCACTTCATAATCCCCGTTGTCCATTGCGTCATAATTAATCGCTGTCAGCGTATTGCACAGAAAATGCGCGTTGATCTGAGACTCCAGCGCTTCTCTCTCCGCCTGGTTTCGCTGCTCGATAGACAGAGTCCTTTCCTCATAGTATCGCTGAATCTCATTTTTCTGTTCATCCAGCTTATCTACCATGTGATTGTAATGCTCCGCAAGCTGCCAGATCTCGTGCGTGCCATTCACTTCGACCTTTGGCATATTTCGATCCAGCTGGATCTGCTGCATCGCGTCCCGAATCTCCCACACCGGATGCAGCATCCTTCGGTTGGAATACTGCCAGATGATACCGCAGATCATGAGCAGCGCCATGTATAAAAAAATACTGTTCCGGTACATACCGTCTACTTCCTTCCTCATCCCCGCCACGTCAAGGGTGATGTAGGATTTCCACCCGAAATAATCCAGCTGTACACTGATATCCTCGTTTTCCGGAGTCAACGCCTGGTAAGCGGTGAGCTCCATGCCGATATAGCTGCTGTTATTATGTGAAATGATGACGCCGTTCGCATCTATCAGGTAGGATTCCGCCGGTGTGGACGCGTTTTCGTTCAGCAACAGGCTTGTCTCAAGGATGCGTTCCATATTAAAAGAAATCACAAGCACCGTCCCCACCCCGTTCCAGTCCGATTTACCGCCAACCAGAGGAACCGCAATATGAAAAAACCGCAGATCGGAAATGCTGGGATGGGTGGATGGCGTCGTTGAAACCGCATAGCGCATCTGCTGGTCCGTCGTGATCAGTTCAATTACCCTGTCATAAAGCTCCGTCAGCGTTTCCATATTGTCGCTGTCCCAGAGGTCAGAATATCCGCCCTTGTTCCAGTACCTGCCGTATTCCATCAAAAGGCCTTCTTCCGTCACCACCGTAATCGCGACAATATCCGAGGTATAGCGGGAATATGCCCTCAGCTCCGTATTCAGCGCCAGCATGGCGCGGCTCGCCGAATCCTCTCTGCTCTCCATCGCGTTTTCAGTCACATCGCGCAGATCCCCGTCTATCGCTATGCTGCAGGCTGTACTGATAAATCCCTTCATAATGCTGTTTGTGTTCATTGAAGACGCCTCAATGGCTATCTGCTCCGTATTTCGCGTCTGCCTGACCAGATAATCAAAATACTGATTTTTTACATAAGACTGCAGAATCAGCACCGCCAGAAACAGCAGCCCGATCACGGAAATCGTCATCGGCACACTGATATGCGCTCTGGCATACGCCACGATCCGATCATAGAACTTTTTCACTTTCCCACACATATTGCCTTTCCCCGCTATCTGTTTTGCCGAATTCTTATGAATTCAGTTTACTTCATTTTGTTCAAAATGTAAAGCAGAATTCTGCGAAGCAATATATTTCCATACGCATTCGTGCGCATAAATTTTTATCATACAGGGAAGTTCGGAGATCTTTCCTAATAAAGTAAAAACAGCCGGGATCGCTCTGATCCCGGCACAAGTAAAAATTTTTTCTGTATTATTTCGTATTGTTATCCATATGTCGTCATGCGTGACACTAGTACATCGAATATTAATTAACTAGCCATATTGTTTGTCTGATTTTCCATGTGCTGCGTTGTTGTCAGTCGACGTAGCCACCGCTACGCCTCCTTCCTCCGCCTTGTACATGAAAAATCATTCGGCGCAATATAGCCAGTTATTAATTATTCGATGTACTAGCAGATAAGGATGTGCTTCACGCACGCTCCCCACTCCTTCAGTAGCACTTCAAAAACATCCTTTTATCGCACCACCGACACTCAGCATCCGCTCACTGCTCCACCTTGGAAAACAGGATCCGGTCGTTATCGAGCTCCTTGCCCGCGCCGGTCCGGAATTTTTCGAGCAGGCCATCTACCGTCAGCCCGGCGCGTTCTTCTCCGCTGATGTCGAGAACAATATGCCCGTTGTCCATCATCAAAGTACGGTTTCCCATCTCAAGCGCGGAGTGCATATTGTGGGTAATCATCAGGCACGCCAGATGGTTTTCCTCTACCACGCGCTTTGTGATCCCGATCACCTTGTCCGCTGTAGCGGGATCGAGCGCCGCCGTATGCTCATCCAGCAGCAGGATTTTCGGCGGCACAAGAGTCGCCATCAGAAGGGTAAGAGCCTGCCGCTGGCCGCCGGAGAGCAGACCTAC
This sequence comes from Lachnospiraceae bacterium, assembly GCA_021199395.1. Taxonomy (GTDB): domain Bacteria; phylum Bacillota; class Clostridia; order Lachnospirales; family Lachnospiraceae; genus Choladousia. The sequence continues at coordinate 12,602 of JAJQIE010000141.1, forward strand.
CGGCTGTTTCATGCGGTCCTCCAG
>JAJQIE010000133.1 GCA_021199395.1 Lachnospiraceae bacterium
GAGAGCATCTGCCTTACAAGCAGAGGGTCATAGGTTCGAGCCCTATAGTTTCCACCATGTGGTCTGGTAGTTCAGTTGGTTAGAACGCTGCCCTGTCACGGCAGAGGTCGTGGGTTCGAATCCCATCCAGATCGCCATGCTTCACGGAAGCGTTGCTGAACATGCATCGACAGGCAAAATGCTGAAATTCTGGAAAAGAAGTGGCATCTTATGCGGATTTAGCTCATCTGGTAGAGCGCCACCTTGCCAAGGTGGAGGTAGCGAGTTCGAGCCTCGTAATCCGCTCCAATGGCGCTATAGCCAAGTGGTAAGGCAAGGGTCTGCAACACCCTGATTCTCCAGTTCAAATCTGGATGGCGCCTCCATGGTAGAGAACGCAAGCAGCGTTCTCTTTTTTTATGCAATCATCGCAGTGCGGCTGCGAAAAGGTGGAAGAGAAAACGGAGGAATGTATGGCTATTTATTTGGTCGATTACGAAAATGTTTATATCGATGGATTGACCGGTCTTGAAACATTGACAAAGCAAGACGAGGTCGTGATTTTCTATACGCAGAATCGTTGTGGACTGACGTTCGAATTACATCGCAGATTGATTTCCTGCCGCGCATCGCTGCAGCTGATGGAAGTGACGGCGATTTCCACGCGGAAAAATACGGTGAAGAATGCGCTCGATCTGCAGCTTTCGATGTACATTGGCTATTTGGTAGGGAAGCGCCCGCACGTGCCGCTTTATATCATCAGCAAGGATACGGATTTTGATTTGGATCTGACCTTTTTTACGCAATATTTGCAGCAGAACGATACGTCCCTTACGATTTGTGCAACCATTGAGGACGCGATTAACGGCGTTGCACAGCCGAATACGAGCCGCTTTCTCAAGGAGACAGAGGCGGAGGCAGAGCCGAGCGTGCAGCAAATTCAGCCAATCGTACCGGCAAAGCAGAAAAAGAACGGCGCAGTCGTGGTATTTCCGAAGGCGCTGCAAGCGAGCGTACGCGAACTTTTAGAGACGGACGACCCCAAGGTTGTGAACCGTATTTGCGCGATTTTGACGACATCCGAGGACTTGTTGACGCTGAATAATTTGCTGTCACGCTATTATCATGACGGAAAGCAAGTGAAAACGATTTATCATAAGCTGAAGCCTTCCTTTGCACTGCTGCGCAGTGAAGCGCTGCCGCAATAGGGATTCGGCGAACTAGAGACAGCAGGCGTACTCTGATCCTCTTAAACTACATAGAAAAAACTCGTGAAGCTGTACCATGCGTTCACGAGTTTTTTTATGGATCGAATCAAATGGCGCGATGTTGCCTTAAGCCTCATAAAACGGCGCTTTTCCCTCGATCGCCTGTTTGCCCATAGGCGAATCTGCCGGAGCAACTACACACGAGCCGTGCTTCTTTGCGATCTGTGCAATTGGATCTGTAATCGCGCGAATATCCTTTTGCGGCTGATCAAGCTCAATGATAATCAGATGACCGTCTGTGCCGTTCGCCCGGATGCCGGAGAGATATGCCTTCTTTACAGCCGGAACGCCTGCCAGGTGCTCCTTCAATTCCTGCAGCATGTCCATCGGAATTACCTTCAGCTCCTGCGGCTCTAAGCGCGGCTGAATCGACAGAACCTGTTCCTTCGTAAAGGTAAGCCCAAGCGTGAACGGGTCGATGACAACGCCTGCCGCCGTGCCATTAGGATCGGAGAGGATGCCGGTATATTGCGCGAATGTCAGCGGCACGGCACTGCACGCTGGGGCAGTCGACCACTTTTGCAGCTCGGAGAGACTCGTGAAGATCGGTAGAAACTTCTTGTCCTCGCGATTGAGCATGATAAACTCTGCCTTTGCGTTAACCTTTTCGCCCGGCTTTACAGTTTTCGGGAAATCCTTCATAATTGCCGGTGCGACAAAACGACCCTTGCGGAGCGCGTCAAACACCATGTTCTGCACCTCCGGTGTTGCCTCTGTGCGAAAACGCGTAACGGCAGCTACGACATTCGGGTTCGTCAGCTTTTCTGTGCCGAACATCGGCGTGATCGCGTGATTCTCCACAGGCTCTGGCAGCGAAACGCCTTTCAGCTCTGCCATCTTTTCCTTCCGAATAACCAGATTGTTTTCCGCAGGATTAATGACAATGCCGCGGATGTCGATCTGCTGCTTTAGCAAAAGGTCGCAGTATTGATCGAACGTGATCACCATGGTTTCCGCGTCCGGATTGTTTTGCCATTTCAAAAATTCCAGCCAGTCTGTGAATGCCGGAAACAGCTTCACGCCTTCTTTGTTGGAAACAGCCGTCAACGAAGCCTGCACCTGACGCTGTCCGTTTTCATCTGGTTCTACTTCGTTCAGGGAAGTTTGCAGAGAAATCGGCGCAATAAAGGATGCCTCCTGTACTGCGCTGAGCATGGCTTCTTCGGTCTGCTGGTTCTGACTCTGCTTGAAATCCGCCATTGCGGCAACCAGATTTGGGTTTTTAATCGTGGGTTTTTTTAGTTGTGCCAATTCGTTTCACCTCATCAAAAAGATTATTACCCGGAAATGAGGCTGCGTCAAACGCGCGCAGGTATTTACAGGGCTATGTTCAGTATAGCATACTTCTTTCAAAAAAGCAAGTGCATTTGCACAGAACGCACGGAAATCAATAATTACAAAGTGTTTACAAGGAAGAAAAAAAGTGATATAATA
>JAJQIE010000174.1 GCA_021199395.1 Lachnospiraceae bacterium
CCTACGCCGCAGAACGGGTCGAGCACCTGCGCGTTTTCCTTCAGCCACGGGCGCGCCAAATAAGCGGTCAGGGCAGCGTTTACCGGCGCCATGGATGTGGCGACAAGCTCCTTCCGGTAAGAAAACCTGTCATCAAATGAAGCAAAGGGCTTCAGCATGGCTGCAAAAGATCCATCCCTGCGCAAAACCAGCCGGATCTCCATCTCATAATCCGTTACCGAATTGACCAGCCGGGCGTCAGATTTTTGCTCCAGAGCCTCTGACAGTCTGCGGAGATAGACACCGCGTTTTTCATGATAATCTCCTGCGCAGAAATCCTCTCCCTGCACACCCCGCAGCTCTATACGGAACAGAAAAGCGCCCGCTCCATTGTAGAGCCTGTCTGCAAGCTTCAATACCGGCTCAGCCAGCATTGCGCCGCAAAGCTTAGGCTGATCGGCCGGAAGCGCATCTGTTTTTAAGGGAAAAAGCAATTCACTGTAGGTTCGGATTTCACGGACCTCTTTTACAGAAGCGCCGTCTACCCGAACGCCTCCGGCAAGCATGGTGATTTTTCCCTTTTGGATCTGCTCAGCTGTCGCTTCTCTGTGGCGACGGTTTGTGAGCAGGATCACATCTTCTTTTTCCTTTCCTCCTGAAAAGCGATGGTGACGGATGCCCCTGCATCGCAACACCATAGACTGCAGGAGGCGAATTTCCTCAGATACATGTTTCCACTCCTCCGGCTGCCATTTTGGCACATCTCGAAGCTCCAGAAGACGTCGTTCCAAAGCATCAGCCAGCGGGCGATAATCCAGCTCTGACATTGCTTTCAGATAATCCGCGCGGATAAAAAGTGTTTCTTCCTTTTTATATGCATCAAAAAGAACCGGGAGCATATCTTCCGATTCCATTTTTCCAAGCACAAGCGCAGCATTTTTCAGAACCTTTGGATCCTCATTTTTCAGCAGATCACACAGCTTCGAAAAATCCCCGTCGAGGAGATAGGCAAGCTGCCGCCTGTTCCCCTCATCTTTTAACTCATCGCGCAGACGAATGAGATTTGCCCTGATCTCATCGCCCGCGCAGATACTTTCATAATATTCTCTGATCATACTCCACACTTATCCAATCCCTTATTCTGCTCCAAATCCCACGCTTATACAATTGCCTTAGGCCTCATTATTATTCATGACCTTACAAATACCTCCGGCCTACAATTCACAAGCTTAATTTGCCGCCTCACGGCACTCCTCTATGTAGCTCATCACATTATCTTTAAATTCTTCCCACTTATCTTCGTGCTCGACATAATAAAGCGGACACATTTTTCCCGTCACATCATAGTGGCGTATAATATCATCCCGCTCCAGGCCATACATATCGACAATATAGGCGGTCAGCTTTACCAGAGATTCATAGGTCGCCTCTGTAAACATTCCTGTGTCATCCAGATGGCAGTTTTCAATGGAAACCGAATAGTGGTTTGCACTGTTGGAGGCATACGCGATCTCGCCGGGGGGCACGCACTCAATGATTTCTCCCTCCGTACCGATCACAAAATTCGCGCTCATGGAAACTGCCTCGTCCTCTGTGATCTGCCCGCTCTCAATCAGTTCCCAATTGTCCTTGAGGCTTTCAAAATAATCATGGTTCTGCTGCGCTGTGGTCCCCGGATTTGCAAGATAATGAATCACCACATTCGTAATCGTGTCACACAGCTCACCCGGACGCGACCAGTCATTGACAGTCAGAAGCTGTTCATCAATGCCGGGATTCGGCACTACCATGACATACTCGGTCTCCGCGGTTTCCTCTTCTGATTCTTCCTCCGTCCAGAGCGGCTCCGTCTCGATCAGCAGCGTCTCATTCAAAAGAGTATCGACCTCTGCGTCATCGTCCGGCAGCAGGGATAACAGCAGGCCGACCGCAATCGCCGTTAAAACAATAGCGACTGTCCATACCAGAACATGCCTGAAACGTATTTTTCTATTTCCTTTATTATCGCCGTCACTCATAGCATCTTCTCTCCCAGACTCTGAAAGCCTCACTGCAGTTACTGTTCTACACTGTAGTTTGGAGCCTCTTTCGTAATATGGATATCATGTGGATGAGATTCCTTCAGTGATGCTGCGGAAATCTTTACAAATCTGCCGTTTTCCTTTAATTCCTCGATCGTCTGCGTACCGCAATATCCCATACCGGAGCGAATACCTCCTATCAGCTGGAACACGGTATCTTCCACGCTGCCTTTATAGGCGACTCTTCCTTCTACGCCTTCCGGAACCAGCTTTTTCGCATTTGTCTGGAAATAGCGGTCCTTGCTGCCGTTTTCCATCGCAGCAATAGAACCCATACCGCGATATACCTTATACTTTCTTCCCTGATACAGTTCAAAGGTTCCCGGACTTTCATCGCAGCCGGCAAACAGGCTGCCCATCATGCAGACATTCGCTCCTGCGGCGATGGCCTTTGTCATATCGCCGGAGTATTTGATCCCGCCGTCGGCGATGATCGGGATCTCATATTCCTTTGCCGCCTCGTAGCAGTCCATAACCGCCGTAACCTGCGGCACGCCAATCCCGGCCACTACACGGGTCGTGCAGATCGACCCAGGTCCAATGCCAACCTTTACCGCGTCCGCGCCGGCTTCGATTAACGCCTTCGCCCCTTCGCCGGTCGCCACATTGCCGGCGATGACC
>JAJQIE010000003.1 GCA_021199395.1 Lachnospiraceae bacterium
TTTCTGGTCTCTTCGTACATCCAGACCGCTATTTTGTCTTTTTGCTTCTGCTTCAACTGGGAATATTTTTTGTTTGTCTGCAGGAGCTTTCCGTCTATCATTTCATGATTTTTCATTCGCTTCACCATTTATATTCGAGATTCGCGGCCATCCAAAATCAGGTCAGAAGACCATTGAAATCAAGGTCACTGATTTTCCTCTGACACATAAGGCTTGCACAACCGGCCATAGACCGGGCGATAGATTTCCTGGTACAAATCTTCTATCGCGCAGTGCAGCTGTTCCTGTGCAGGATTAGTGTCGTCCGCCCTGCCGATATACAGAATATTATAATCCACGCCAAACAGCAGGCACTTTGTATTTGTCAGCACAGCGTCGTTTGAAAGATAAAAATGTATTCTCCTCCGGCGGAGTGCTGCTTCCTCTTCAGACTTTGCAGAATCGGGGCTTTCCGCCTCAATGAATGCGCCGTTTTTTGCCGGAAGTATACCTTCCAGTTTCTGCAGGAATTCGCTGCCGGTTCCGCGGCCGCGCAATTCAGGCACGACAGCGAAATAATCCAGAAGCGCATACATCCCGTTCTCCGCCCGCATATCATAACCGCAAAGAACGCGGTTATGATCCCGTTCGTCGCTCGTCAATCGCAAAGAGCGCGTTGACTCACTTGCACTCACGATATAACAGGCGTAAGCCAACAGGCTGTCATCGTCATAATATCCGAAGCTTATGTATTTTCCAGCGTTTGTCATTTTCTCCATGGACGAATAAGGGCGGCGCTCACTGCGGGGGAAATCCTCTTTCACATGCGTTTTGTAAATCTGCTTCAATTCATCCGGTTTCAGTTCTTTTATCTGTTTCACAGCAGTCCCTTTTTCCATACAGATGCGGAATCCTTTTTGGAGATTGTTCCGTTTCCGTTATCAGCCGCAAATCATCTGATATCATAACCGCAAAGAGCGCGGTTATGATCCCGTTCGTCGCTCGCCGGACATGCACACCCGAAGGGCGTCCCTTACGGAAGCATGCCCTTCTCGCTTGCACTCACGATATAATCCACCTGCATTCCGGTTCTCGGTTTTACAGGCTGCTTCTCATCATAATTTCCCAGAGCCAGCGCACCGCATATCGTTTCCTCTGCCTTGATTCCCAATGGCTCCAGAAACTCACGAATGGACGGATTTTCATCCAGCCAGTGCAGTTGATTGATCCAGCAGGAGCCGACTCCAAGGCTTTCTGCTTCCAGCATCATATTCTGCAATGCACAGGCAGAGTCCGCGACCGCATTTGGATATCCTTTCCGGTTTGCAACCACAACCAGGATCGGCGCATGGTAATCAAACACATAATTCCCGCGTCTGGACAGTCTGATGGAATTCTGGATGCTGGCGTACTGATCATCGGAAAGCTCCATCTGTAAAAAAGCTTCCTGAACCAATCCCCGCAGGTTCTCCCGGATTTCCTCATTCGTAATCACAACAAAATGCACTGTCTGGCAGTTGCCTCCGGTCGGAGCATAACGCCCGGCCTCCAGAATGTCGGTCAACTGTTCCTCCGTGACCGGTTTGTCATTGTATTTCCGTGTGGAACGGCGTTCCATAATCGTCTGCAACATTTCGTTCATTCTGATTTTCCTCCCGTCAAATTTTGAAAAGATGATTGATCATCCATAAAAGCCTCGTATTCCTCTATTCGGTCGATCCAGTCCAGGTCATTCTTCTTTTTCTCTTTCTTTTTCGGACGGCCTGTAACTTCCAGTATTTTCTCTTCGCTGAACGGAAATGACTTTACTGTTATTTTCAGCCAGGGCTTCCCGTTCTTGCCCTGATCCAGCCCCTGGGAAATCGAAACATTATTATATTGCCCCAGGAGCAGGACAGCAATCCGCTCGATGTCATTTGCATCAATTGTATCCCGTCCAAATACATGTTTATGTACATACGGTGAGATTGCTTTCTGTACCTTACTCATTGTCGTTTTTACTCTTCTGACAGTCATATAATGCCCCTCATCATTCCCTTCATTCCGAAGTGCTTTTGGTAAGAAGTCAGTTGTGGGAAAGCACGGCCCCGGCCGTGACCACAGCCATCATGACAGCTACCAGAAGCAACGGTATCATGCCGTCTGCATAGCCCTTCACCTTGTCTAGGCCATAATAGAGCAGATAACAGATCATACTGACAGCGGCGAAGATCAGTGTTATGACAAGAAGCGCGATCACTGTTGATTTCGGAAACTGTCCCTACGCAAACAGAGCATTCAGCTCCAGAAACATCAGCGTTGTCCAGCCGACAATGAGGAACAGCTCCGTCGTTACCTGCCGCTTTAAAAGGACACTGGTTCCCACCAGCAGGATGATATAAACGACTATGCCGCCAATCAGCACCATATTTCGTGGGAACAACAGCGCACTGCTCTCCACAGCGCCGCTGCCCTGAACAATCTGAATCACCGCAGCCACGCCAAACAGCAGAGCCGGGATCAGAAGCCAGCCGCTCCGCAGACCCTTTACTGCGCCTTGCGGCTTAAAGGCAATCAGCCACCATGCCAGGTAAAAGATACAACAGCCAATCATCAGCAGATTCCCCGTCAGCATCTGACGGGTCTGCACATCAAAATCTGAAAACATCAGGCTTCCTCCCTGCCGCAGTCATAGTGCTGGCGGCTGTC
>JAJQIE010000195.1 GCA_021199395.1 Lachnospiraceae bacterium
GTCCAAAAAGCGTGGATATCTGCCGCGCCGCACGACGAAAATTCCGGCAGCCGAAAAAATTGCCGCGATTAAACCGGCAATTCTCCCGATGCTCCTGCCGGTCATTATCATCGGTGGCGTGCGAATCGGCGTTTTCACAGCTACAGAGGCAGGAACAGTAGCAATTGTATACGCGCTGCTGCTTGGACTGCTTTACCACGAGATGAAGAACTCTGACTTTATCAAGGGCTGTAAGGAGACAGTAACGACTACGTCCTCCATCATGTTGATCGTTGCCGCAGCGTCCTGCTTCTCCTGGATTCTGACGAAAGAACAGATCCCGCAGACGCTTGCGAACTGGATGACAAGCGCGATTTCCAATAAATACATATTCCTGATTTTCTGCAACATTTTCCTGATTATCGTAGGTATGTTTATTGAAGGAAACGCGTCTATGATCGTGCTCGCGCCGCTGCTTCACCCGGTAGCTGTTGCATTTGGCGTTGACCCGATTCATTTTGCAATGGTATATATTTTCAACTGTACGATCGGTGCGTTTACGCCGCCGATGGGTACGCTGATGTTTGTCACCTGCGGCGTTACCGGCTGCCCGACGAAGGACTTTATCAAGGAGGCAATACCGTTTTATGTCCTGTTTACGATTGATATGCTGGTATTGACGTACTTCCCGCCGCTGACAACATTCCTTGTAGATTTGATCTATTAATTACTGATATCTGGTAACTGTTCAGAACAGGTCTTCGCACTTGCTGCGAAGACCGTATGAAAACATATAGCATGTGGGGGAAAGCCCCATCGCGCAGCGATTTTAAATGGGCTTTCCCTTCGTAACTGTGAAGGTACTGAACAGTTACGATATCTGAATGTACGAGTCCCGTAATTTTGCGCAGGAGTGTTCTCTTACGCAAAAATATAGTGAACGACAAAAATAATTTGTCGTTCACTATATTTTGATATACACGACCGCATATGGAATGGCTGCTGCGCAGCCCTGCGGTCGGCACAATGGGAAACGACTAAAGTCGTTTCCTGATAGTAACTGATTCTGTCAATTCATATGAAAGGGAGAGATCCTATGAGAGAACGACAGTTTGTAGCTGATATGGTAAAAGACACTTATGTGCCGAAAATGTTTCGGGTAAAGCAGGTGTTTCCGCGCCCTAAGATTGATCCGGAGGATATTCCGGGTATCATAAGGGATCTGCTGAGTGATGAAAAATTTTCCTCCAGGGTGAAGCCGGGGATGCGCGTGGCTATCACGGCCGGTTCGCGTGGAATCGCAAATGTAGCGCTGACGACGAAGTGCCTTGCTGATTTTGTAAAATCCAGGGGCGGCCAGCCCTTTGTCGTACCGGCGATGGGAAGCCATGGCGGAGCGACTGCGGAAGGACAAAAAGCGATTCTGACCGGCTATGGCATTACGGAGGAATATGTTGGATGTCCGATCATTTCCTCAATGGAGGTAAAGAAGATCGGCGTCAATGATGAGGGCGGCGACGTCTATATTGACCGAAATGCGGCGGAGGCAGACGGCATTATCCTTGGATGCAGGGTTAAGCCTCACACGGCGTTTCGCGGACCGTATGAGAGCGGAATGATGAAGATGATGGCGATCGGGCTTGGCAAGCAGTACGGCGCTGAGGTCTGCCATGAGGCGGGATTTAAAAATATGGCGAAAAATGTGCCGCTGTTTGGCAGATGTATTATCAAAAACGCGCCGATCCTGTTTGGACTTCCGACCATCGAAAATGCGTATGATGAAACGTGCAGGATCGCCGCGGTAGCCGCGGAGGATATTGAAAAGGAAGAGCCGGAGCTTTTGAAGGAAGCCTTCACATATATGCCGAGAATACTGGTAGATTCCTGCGACGTTCTGGTCGTGGATCAGATCGGAAAGAACTTCAGCGGTGACGGAATGGACCCGAATATTACCGGTACATTCTGTACGCCGTATGCTACAGGCGGCATTGAGTCGCAGCGAGTGGCGGTGCTGGACCTGAGCCCGGAGACACACGGGAATGGTATTGGCCTTGGCTATTCCAGCGCGACGACAAAGCGTGTATTTGACCAGCTTGATCTGGCTTCCATGTATCCGAACGCGATCACCTGTACGGTTCTGGGCGGCGTGCGTATCCCGATCGTTATGGAGAGTGATAAGGAAACCATTCAGGTATGCATAAAGAGCTGTAATGAGATCGACAAAAAGAATCCGAGAGTGGTTCGGATTCCCAACAGCCTGCATCTGGAGCATATCATGCTGTCGGAGTCCTATCTTGAAGAAGCGAAGACAATACCGGGGATTGAAATTGAATCCGAGCCGGAATACCTTCCGTTTGACAAGGACGGCAATTTGTGGTAAGTATCAGCGGATGTAAACAGCTTTGCCCCGGCATCGCGGAGATGTCAGGGGCGAATGACTCATGCAGAATATGCTTTGGCGCAGCCTGACAGCAGGCGCCAGGCCGTCGTCGTGAATGGCCACAGGAGAAAAGGCGTTCCTGCTGGGAAGAAGTTAAGAATCTGACAGCGAATGTCGGATTGTTGCGAGCGGCTACAGGGATGAAACGTCTGGGCATATAAGGATATGTAATATTGTAAGGATGGAGTGGAGAAACATGGAAAGATTAAACTATGAAGTTTTAAAGAAATCCGGATATGACGGATACATACTGGAAAAAGCGCCGGAAAAGGTGCTGCAGTTCGGCGAGGGAAATTTCCTGCGCGCGTTTGTGGATTACTGGTTCGACCTGGCGAATGAGAAGGCAGACTGGAACGGAAAGTGCGTGCTGGTACAGCCGATCGCGCCGGGACTTTCGAAAATGATCAACGAGCAGGAGGGTCTGTATACCCTTTATCTGCGCGGCAGCGAAAAGGGACAGAAGGTAGACGCGAAGCGCGTGATTTCCAGTGTGAGCCGCTGCCTGAATCCCTATGAAAAGGACGACTATGAGGCGATGATGCAGGTAGCGGTAAGCGACGATCTTGAGATTATCGTGTCCAATACGACCGAAGCGGGGATCGCCTACGATCCGGCATGCCAGCCGGAGGACTGCCCGCCGTCGAGCTTTCCGGCAAAGCTGACGCAGGTGCTGTACCGCCGCTATCAGGCAGGTAAGCCGGGCATTCTGATGCTTGCCTGCGAGCTGATTGACAACAATGGCAAAGAGCTTTTGAAATGTGTGAACCAGTACATTGAGCAGTGGGGACTGGAGGATGGATTCAAAAAGTATGTAAATGAGGACTGCACCTTCTGCGGCTCTCTGGTAGACCGCATTGTGCCTGGACGCATCCGCGATCCTAAGGAGGTAGCGGAGCTGGAAGAGAAGCATGGCTACGCGGATCCGCTTCTGGACGTAGGAGAAGTGTTCGGAGTATGGGTAATCGAGGGAGATGAGAGCCTGAACGATACGCTGCCATTCCGCAGGGCAGGACTGGAGGACAAGGTATTTGTCACCCCGGATATGAGTCCGTACAAAAAGAGAAAGGTCCGCATCCTGAACGGCGCGCATACCGGATTTACTCTGGGCGCTTATCTGGCGGGTGAGGATATTGTCCGCGACTGTATGAATGACGAGACGATCCGTGGTTTTATGAATAAGATGCTGTATGAGGAGGTTATCCCGACCCTTCCGCTGGACAAAAATGATCTGATGGAATTTGCCGCGGCTGTGCAGGATCGTTTCAACAACCCGTTTGTAAACCATGAGCTGATGAGCATTTCCCTGAATTCTACCTCAAAGTGGAAAGCGCGCAATATGCCGTCCTTCCTGGAGTATGTGAAGGAAAAGGGCGAGCTGCCAAAGTGCCTGACGACCTCGCTGGCTGCGTATATTGCGTTTTACAGCAATGATATTCAGGAACTTACTGACGCGGGTCTGGTGTGCAAGCGTCCGGCGGGAAATACATATACGGTTTCCGACGACCGCTGGGTACTGGAATTTTACAGTGAGCACAGAGGAGACAGCGAGGAAGCGCTGACACACGCGGTACTGTCGAATACGAAAATGTGGGATCAGGATCTGACTGAAATTGCAGATCTGGAAGCAGCGGTTGTGGAGACCCTGAAGAAAATCCGGACAGAAGGAGCAAAAGCAGCATTCGCGGCATGCTTGTAATGCGGGAAAGTATGAAAATTATGAAGACTATAAAAATTGCACCGAATGACAATGTGGTAGTGGCGCTGCACCCGATCGGGAAGGGCGAACCGATCGAGGCAGGAGGACAGGTGATCACGGCTGCTGAGGATATTCCCCAGGGGCATAAGATGGCGGTAGCGCCGATCAAAGCCGGGGAAAATATTATCAAATACGGTTTTTCGATCGGACATGCGACAGTTGACGCTGCGCCGGGGATGTGGATGCACACACACAACGTGAGCACGAATCTGGAAGGCGAAATGGAATATACCTATCATCCGGAGCTTCGCTTTCCGGAACCGGTGGAGCCGGAGCGGTTTCAGGGTTATCGCCGGAAGGACGGACGCGCGGCTATACGAAATGAGATCTGGATCATCCCGACGGTCGGCTGCGTGAATGATGTGGCAAAAAAGCTTGCTGCGGATAATCAGGATCTGGTCGGCGGAAGCATAGACGGTATGTATGCCTTTACGCACCCGTTTGGCTGCAGCCAGACCGGTCATGACCACGCGCAGACCAGAAAGCTGCTGGCGGCGCTTGTGCGTCATCCGAATGCGGCGGCTGTGCTGGTAGTCGGGCTCGGATGCGAGAACCTGACGCATGAGCAGTTCCTGGAGGAGCTGGGCGATTATGATGAGGACAGGGTGAAATTCCTGACCTGTCAGTCTGTAGAGGATGAATTTGTCACCGGAAGGACGCTTTTGGAGCAGTGCGCGGCATATGCGGCACAGTTTCAGCGTGAGCCGATACCGGTCAGCGAGCTGGTGGTCGGCATGAAATGCGGCGGTTCAGATGGGCTGTCCGGCATCACTGCAAATCCGACGGTCGGCAGATTCAGCGATATGATGGCTGCGCGCGGCGGCTCGACGGTGCTCACTGAGGTTCCGGAGATGTTCGGAGCGGAAGGATTCCTGATGAACCGCTGCGTAAATGAGGAAATATTCGAAAAAGCCGTAGACATGATCAACGGGTTAAAAAATTATTTTATCAGCCACAACGAAGTTGTTTATGACAACCCCAGTCCGGGTAACCGGCAGGGCGGTATCACGACACTCGAAGACAAATCCTGCGGCTGCGTGCAGAAGGGCGGAACTGCCCCGATCATGGATGTGATCGGCTATGGCGACGCGGTTGTGACGAAGGGGCTGAATATGCTCTACGGTCCTGGAAATGACCTCGTATCCGCTACGGCCATGACTGCCGCGGGCGCTCATATGGTTCTGTTTACGACCGGGCGCGGTACTCCATTCGGAGCGCCTGCGCCGACGCTCAAGATAGCGACTAACAGCCAGCTGGCACAGCGCAAAAAGAACTGGATCGATTTTGACGCCGGTCCGATCGCTGATGGCGAACCGATTCAGGATGCAGCGCAGCGCCTGCTGAATCTGGTAATCGAAGTGGCGAACGGCAAAAAAACACGCACCGAGGAGCAGGGCTACCGGGAGATTTCCATTTTCAAGGATGGAGTAGTTCTGTAAAATCAGATGTATTAATGCGCGGTTCTTTCAACATAAGAGGGAACCGCGCAAATCTGTATGGGGAAAATCATCTTTTTCCTTGCCAGAACCTCCTTTCTGCGGTAAACTTTTAAAAACCGTTGATCCGCGCGAATACAGTGGAGGAGGAAGCTTTATGGGAAAAGAGTCAGAAAAAAAGGTACAGGAAGGCTTTGATCAGAAGCAGAAAAGAGCCGGAGACGCCAACGAAAGGAAGAGCGGGACATCTGCGGAGGAAAAGGTCAGCGAGACCTGGGCGGAAGAAACCATCGCAGATCTGGATGATTTTATCGAATCGCAGGGAATCTACATCCGGCAGTAGGGCGGCTCTACAGGAGCCGCTCTGCCGCATATATAAAAAGTGGTATGGTGACCAGAGAGCAGAGGGTTGAGAACGCGTACAGCTCTGATGAGTAGGTATAGTTTTTTCCATAGCGCAGCGCAAATGCAGTGCCCGTAGCGGCGCTTGGGCAGGCAGCCGCGATCAGCATTGTATATGCCACGGTAGAATTCACATTTACGACCAGAAGGATCGCAAGCAGGAGCGCGGGCATAATCAGCAGCTTTATGGATGAAACCAGATAAATGCGCCGGTTTTTCAGCAGAGAAGGGATGCTTGTCTGAGCGACCGAAGTGCCGGCAATGATCATCGCGAGCGGCGTATTCATATCTCCGATATAGTCCAGTGTATCGGCAATAATGGGCGGGAATTTGATCTGCAGGAAAAAGAGCACGAGCCCCAGCGCACTGGCAAGGATCATCGGGCTGCACAGGTTTTTGAGCAGCTGTTTTGCGGAAGTCCCGCTGACCTGCCCGGTCGTGTCCCTTGTCATCAGTCCAAGTCCGTGTGTCCATGAGAATACATTAAATATGGTAATATAGGCGGCCAGATACAGGACGCCTTCGTTTCCGAGTGTGCTCTGGATCAGAGGGATTCCGAAGAACCCGCAATTGGAATACATGGAGCAAAAGCGTTCTACGGAGATGTTTCCGTGGTCGCTTCCACGAACCAGCAGACTGGATACCAGGATCATGATCAGGTGTGTGGCGATGGCCAGCGCGAATGAGATCAGCAGGCCATGGACCAGCTCAGGGCGATAGTCAGCCTGCAGCGCTGTGACCGCGATAACCGGATTTACCACCAGCAAAAGCAGATTGGCCAGTCCCTTATTTGTGTGCTCATCGATGAGCTTCAGGTGCCAGCAGAGGACACCGACGCATAATATCAGGAGCATCTTGATAATCTGTATGACAATGATAGAAAACATAGAGAAATCCTTTCGCAGTAAATGATTCTTGCGCGTGCGCAAAGAGAAGAATACACCAACAGACGGGTATTCGTCAAGCCGTAGATGTAAAGAAATCTGCCTGTCGCCTGCTGTAGATGCCAGAGGCTATTTACAGCCTGGCCTGGGTGTGGCCTGAAACATCTGACGTATTTGTCTGATAGAAAACCTTATAGTACCAAAGTTATAAACTTATGAGGAGAGAACTATGAAACGAATCATATTGGCGTCCGGCTCACCGCGCAGGCGAGAGCTTCTGGCGCAGACCGGGCTGGAATTTGAGGTGATTCCGGGAGAAATAGATGAGGATGGCGTAATAAAATCGCTGTCGGAGCGAATGGGAATGGAAGGAGCTTCTGAACGTTCTGAACGACGGCAGGAGCGATCCGGAGATGCGAATCGGCTGCAAAGTGCCTCACCGTGCGATTATCCGGCGGAGGTCGTCAAGGCTCTCTCGCTTAGCAAAGCGAAAGCGGTCGCGGCACAGATCCCGGCGGGAATTATCATTGGATCGGATACGATCGTGTGGGATCATGAGATTATGGGAAAACCATCCGATCGCGCGGACGCTTATCGGATGCTCCGGCAGCTTCAGGGCAGGACACATTCAGTCTTTACCGGGGTTACCGTGCTTGTAAAAGATGAGGCAGGCACAAAGGAGCATGTATTTTTCTGTGAAACAAAGGTAGAGGTTTATCCGATGACGGAGCAGGAGACGGAAGCCTATCTGAATACCGGAGAGCCGATGGATAAGGCGGGCGCTTACGGCATCCAGGGGAAATTCGGTCTTTGGGTAAAAGGGATAGAGGGCGATTATAACAGCGTCGTCGGCCTGCCGCTTTCCGCTCTCTGGCAGGTGCTGAAGGAATATGTCTAGTGGTCCGTATCGTAATACACATCTACGAGAAACAGAGCCTGCGGCGGCGCTGTGAATCCTGCGAGGGAGCGGTCGCGGCCCTCCAGAATCAGAGGAATCTGTGAGGGAAGCATATCGCCGCTGCCGATTTCAATCAGCGTCCCGGTCAGGATCCGGACCATGTGCTGCAGAAATCCATCGCCATGATAGCGAATGGACAGGATGCCGTCGCTCAGGTCAAAATCAATGCTGTAAATCGTGCGTACCGTAGATTTTTTCATCTGACGGTTGGAGCAGAAGCTGCGGAAATCATGCGTCCCGGTCAGATATTCGGCGGCTTCCTGCATACGCGGAAGATTCAGCGGCTCATTGACCCGATACAGATACTTCCGGTCGAAAACACGGGCAATCTCACCGCAGTCAATCCGGTATTCATAGAGCTTTCCGGTGGCATTCAGCCTTGCGTGGAATCGTTCTTCTACCTTCTGAACGGACAGGACGCGGATGTCCGCAGGGAGATAAGCGTTAAAATAGTCCTGGATTTCCTGGCACGAATACCGCGACAGGATTCGCGGGATCCGGTAATTCGCGACCTGATGGAGCGCATGAACGCCTGCGTCCGTTCTTCCGGAACCGTTCAGGTCGATCGGTTCACCGTAAAGACGTTCGAGAATGCTTTCCAGCTTTTCCTGAATGGTATCCGGCGTGTTGCCCTGCCGCTGCCATCCGTTGTATCTGGAGCCGTCATATTGAAGAATGATTCCAAAATTTGCCATTTTTCTTTCCTCCTCGCTTTTGATATCATTGCGGTACCGGCAGACTGGAAGCCCGTATCGAAGGTCAGGAATCCATCCGGTATATATCAAATGCTCCGATAGAGGTGGCCAGTGAATAGCCTGCTTTTGTGTAATAATCACCCATTCCGGCGTCACACTGCATGATAATGTAGCTGACGCTGTATTTTTTTGCCGCTTTTTTGAAAATGTCTGTGTCCGCCTCTACCTGAAAGCGCGACACGAGAGACAGGATTTGCAGCGAGGATGCGGAGCTTATCGCTTCCTGAACAGCCTCCTCGTCCTCCAGATTGGGGCTGTAGGTAAGCATATCGCTGCGGCGCAGGGCGCTTTCGATGGATGGATCGTATTCGCGCAGCTCAAGAAGCGCGGTGTCAGAATAAAGAGCGACCTTTTCCAGACCGTTTTCGGCGGAATCCTCTTCCAGAAAATCGGAGATCGCAATGAGCGTATTGTCCACTTTGTATATATTCTGCAGTCTGTGCAGATGTGGAATCACAGGAGCTCCTGCCAGAATGATAAATACAACAATGCAGGCCGCAGCGGCCAGACGCCGGACATAATTGCTTCGTTTTTGCCGTGTCGTTGGCGCCGGAGGACTGGTCAGGTAGCTTTTTCTGGGAGCGATGGTGCAGACGGAAGCAAAGACATATGCCAGCACCAGATTGACCGGCATCAGCCAGAAAATACGCCGGATCCGGCTGGTAAGGCTGATCAGCTCGGCAACCGGAACGATCAGGAACGGATTGAAGACAGTGACGGCCATAAACGCAAACGGATAGACAAAAGCAGCGTTCAGAAATTTATGCCCGATCACAAAAAAACACACAATGCAAGCAAAATACGCCAGCACAAACCATTCAATGCCGTCGATCGCGGATCGAAATGCGTCAAAGAGAAATACAATATCTGAAATCTGAAAAAATCGTCCCATCTATATTACCTGCTTTCCTGCTCAGACTTATGGGAAACGACATTAGTCGTTTCCGGGCGCAGCGGTTTTTTGCGGCGCGAGTGACACAATCCGGATCTGTTATTTTGCAACGGTTCGTTACGATGTATATATAAAAAATCTGTGTTTCGTCAAAAGGTAGGCTGCCGCCATGATCGTGCAGGGGATCAGAAGCACCAGCAGCCGTAAAAATACAGAAAGCTTTTTTTCCCGCAGGGAGAGCGGCAGATAAAACGCGCTGATCTCAAACGGAACCATGTAGATAGAGGACATATTCAGCCCGAAGGAGCCGAGAATGACCAGAAAAGAGCATGTCCACCAGATCCGCGACTGATAATCTGAGATCGTCCGGAAAAAGAAAAGCAGCAGTGCGGGAAGAATCAGCGCAGCCAGGATCGTTTTTCCCTCAGAGGGTCTTACGATCAGGAATTCCGCCGCCGTGTACAGGTTAAAGCTGTAAAAGTTCAAGAGCGTCAGGAAAACGGTCATAAGCAGGCTTTTTACCCGATTTCCATGAAAGAGCACAAGTCCCAGCTCCCATGCGATCAGGTTATACAGCACTACGACAACGGAAGCCATTATGGTAAGATTCTCAACCAGTGGATGAAGCCCGAAAATCTGACACATGACGGCAGTATGATTCTGGTAGGTTTCCAGCAGATACTCTGTGTTCAGGTATTTGAGGATTCTGCCGGTATAAGGATCGTACTGGCTGATCGTATTCGTATAGAGGGACGTGGAAGCATCTCCGATATAATAGGACTGATCCCAGAGCGCGTAGCTCTCACCATTCAGATTGACCAGAACAAGCTGAATCAGGATGAGAAATACAAAAAAAAGAAAAATATATTTGTGTGTTCCCGCCAGGCTGGCTTTTCGGGCAGCAAGCTCTTTGCGCCACTGATTGCGCTGAGAAAAAAGCCAGAGCAGTAAAATCAGCAAAAGAATAACCCGCCAGATCCGGGAGAGAGTGGACAGCGGCTGAAGAGTGATTTTCAGCGGAAGCGTAACTGCGCTGAACAGAAAAAAATAGCAGAAAAAGCCCAGAATAGCAGTGAGAGGAAGCGAGGCGGAAACGGCGGGGAGCCGCTTTGCGACAAGCGAACCTGTCATATAATAAAAGCAAAGATAAAGCAGGATAAGTCCTGCGTAATATACATATTGCAGCATGGCTGAACTCCTTAATAAACACGGGAAACACAGTCCCACCGTTCGAATCAAAAAATCAATACAAGGATATCAATTTTCCATGGAAAAATCAAGGCAAATCATACCCTTTTGTCGCTCGAATCATAACATTGGGAAGAGTGTCGGCAAAATCCCCCTGGGAGGCTTGTGGCGGATGCTTTTTTCATTTATAATTCCTGTTTGAATGATTTATATAGGAAACGACAGCGTAGACGCAAGGCTGCGAAGCAGCCATTCCATATGCGACCGCGACAGGATGATATAAGATGAACTATAAGAGAACGATAGATTTAAGACAGATTGAATGCTTTATGGCCTGTGTGCAGATGGGCTCCATCAGCAAAGCAGCCGAGGCGCTGCATATGGCGCAGCCAAGTGTCAGCAAGGCTGTGAAAGCGATGGAGGAATCACTGGGAATACAGCTTTTTAAACGGTATGCGAAGGGAATCCTTCTGACTCCTGAGGGGGAGGATGTTTATCAATACGCGAAAAAAATATCGGATAATCTCAAAGAAATGCAGGCGCTTCCTGTAAAAAGCAGAAAGGATACTCTGCGGTTTTCGAGCAATCCCAGCTCGTGGTTTGCGGATACCTTTCTGGAATTTTACAGGACGCATCGGAAAGACGATCTGCATTACCAGATATATTCAGCGGGGACGCGTGAGATAGTACAGAGGCTGCAGGAGCGGATGGACGATGTTGGGTTTGTGTACGTGATAAAGAACCAGAAGGCCGCTTTTCAATATTATCTGACCAGAAGCTATCTGGAATTTATGCCTTTGACGGAAACGCTTGTGATGCTGTTTACGGGAGAAGGCGCAGATGGCTGTGCCGACGAACTATCAGAGCTGCGTCTGATTCAGCGCTTCCCGGATGAGTTTTCTCCGGATAATTACTGGGATATTATAGATGAAAATGGTAATTCTGTGGAGAGCGCGGAAACAGTTGTGACAACGAACAGCGAGTATATCATGACGCGACTGCTGCAGGAAGGAGATCTTCAGAATATCAGCGCAGCTTATCTGACTCCGCATGGAACGGGCGCAGTCAGGGAAACCAGGTTAAATGGGCTGAAGGAAGATAAGATTATATTTGGCTGTGTGAAGCGTCGGGGTGAGAAACTGACAGAGGGGACGGAGGAATTTGTGCGTTTTGTAGAAAGAAAGCTGAAAACAGGTAAACAAAGCTCTGATAAGTAATCAGGAAAAACTGCACTTTTTCTGACGGACTGCCAGTCATGTATTGGGACTTATTTCCTGAAAGCTATGGATATCCATAAAAACATCGAATAGCTTCATATCCCCCGGTGGGGCTTGTTCTGGATTTTTTTCGGATTTATACTTTTTCAGAAAGATATAGTAAACGACGTAAGTCGTTTTACTGAGAAACAGGCAGAACAAAAAGAAGATAAACTGGACTGGAAAACGGGGGAGATGACGGATGGACAGAAAAACATTTAACAGGAAAGCATTTACAAAGCTGCTTATGACAGGGGCGCTGATCTCGGCGGTTGCCGCGGGATCGACTCTGATATCGCAGGCGTCCGGGCATATGGTATTCGGACAGACCCAGACCTACAGTTCACTGGATCCGAGCAATGAGTATGACGGCTGGATGATTGAGCGCGCGGGCGTCGGTGAGACACTGACAAAGCTGGATTCGTCCATGAACACGGTTGGCTGGCTGGCGGAGGACGACTATACGGTCTCCGAGGATGGGCTGACCTGGACATTCACGATTAAGGACGATGTATGTTTTTCC
>JAJQIE010000204.1 GCA_021199395.1 Lachnospiraceae bacterium
ATACTGTGCGCTGGGCGAGGCGGAGGATCGATTTATGAAAAAGATTTATGAGACAAAACGGCTCACTGCGCGGACCTGCCACAGGATGCTGCGCGTTGCGCGTACCATCGCTGATCTGGAGGGCAGCGAAAAAATCGGGATCTCACATTTAAGTGAGGCCGTCCGTTATCGCCCCTCAAAATATTTAGAATGACGTTCGATTTCCGGCTCCGGTCGGGACATGGATGGAACGATAGAAGCAGACCGTGTGAAACCTGTAGCGATTGCTTCAGGATGAAGGAAGGGAGAACTGTCCGGGTGGAATTGTATTGGGAATGGTTTTGCAGTATTCCTGGCATTTATCGAACACAGAGAGAGATCCTGCTGCGCTGCTTTAGCGACCCTAAGCAGCTCTGGGAGGCATCGGATCAGGAGATGTATCATCTGCGTGAGAGGGGATGCCGGTGGATTCAGAAGGTCATTGATTACAGAAAGCTATATTCTCCGGAGGAAACCGCGCATGAACGAAAAAAACGCGGAATAGAATTTACCAGCATGGAACAGGAGCAGTATCCGAAAAGGCTCAGGACTCTGCGCGATAAACCGTATGGGCTGTTCTGGCATGGAGAGCTTCCGCCGGAGGATATGCGCGCAATAGCAATCGTCGGCGCGAGAATGTGTACGCCGTATGGCAGGACAATGGCGGAACTGCTTGCGAGGGAGATTGTCAGAGCAGGAGGAACTGTCGTCAGCGGCGCCGCATACGGAATTGACGGCGCTTCACAGTGGGCGGCGCTGGAAGAAGGTGGAAAAAGCTACGCGGTGCTTGGCTGTGGAGCGGATCAGTGTTATCCGGCTTCACATCAGCAGCTTTTTTCACGTCTCGCTCAAAACGGCGGACTGATCTCCGAATTCCCGATCGGGACAAAAGCGAAGCCGGCTCATTTTCCGATGCGGAACCGCATTATCAGCGGACTTTCCGATGCTGTGGTTGTCGTAGAGGCCAGACAGAAAAGCGGTTCTCTCATTACAGCGGAGTTTGCACTGGACCAGGGCAGGCAGGTTTTCGCCGTCCCCGGCCGTCCGGAGGATGAGCTGAGTTATGGCTGCAACGAGCTGATTTCGCAGGGAGCGGGGCTGATATTGTCTGCGGAAGAGTTTACGGACGCCTTTTTTCCGAAAAATGGACGTATGAAAAAAGCGGAGCCGGAAAACATTACACTTGCACCTGCAGAAAAATTAGTGTATAGTAAGTTCGGTTTGCGCGGGAAAAGCCTGTGGGAACTGGAAGAAAATACCGCTCTTTCCCTGTCTGATCTGAGCGACAGCCTGTTGTCGCTGGAATTAAAAGGACTGATCAGGGAGACGGAACAGAATTTTTATGTTAAAGTGAAGTGAGGTTTTTATGGCAAAGAATCTGGTGATCGTCGAGTCACCTGCAAAAGTAAAGACTATCAAGAAATTTCTGGGCTCAAATTATGAGGTTATGGCTTCGAACGGACATATCCGCGACCTGCCGAAAAGCCAGATGGGCGTAGACATAGAGCATGGATTTGAACCTAAGTATATTACCATTCGCGGGAAGGGAGAGATTCTTGCTCAGCTCCGGAAAGCGGAAAAAAAAGCGGATCGGGTGTATCTCGCAACGGACCCTGACCGCGAGGGCGAAGCGATTTCCTGGCATTTGTCGGAGGCGCTGAAGATTGATCCGCAAAAGCAGAAACGAATCACATTCAATGAAATTACGAAAAGCGCGGTAAAGGAATCCATCAGGCACCCCCGCGCGATCGATATGGATCTCGTTGACGCGCAGCAGACCCGCAGGATCCTGGATCGAATGGTGGGATATGAGATCAGTCCGCTGCTCTGGAAAAAAGTAAAGAGGGGGCTGAGCGCGGGACGGGTACAGTCAGTGGCGTTGCGGATCATCGGCGACCGCGAGGAGGAGATCGCCGCGTTTATCCCTGAAGAATACTGGACGCTGGACATTCAGCTTTTTCCGGATCATGAAAAAAAGCCGCTTACTGCCAGATTTTATGGAACCGATAAAAAGATTGCCATTTCTTCCGCAGAGGAGATGGATAAAATACAAAAAGCGCTTGAGGGCGCAGACTACATCGTAGAGGAAGTGAAAAAGGGAGAGCGAATCAAAAGAGCTCCACAGCCGTTTACGACCAGCACAATGCAGCAGGAAGCAGCCAACGTGCTGAATTTTTCCACACAGAAGACCATGCGTCTGGCCCAGCAGCTCTACGAGGGCATTGATATTAAAGGAAACGGTACGGCAGGACTGATTACCTATCTGCGTACGGATTCCACCAGAATCTCGGATGAAGCGGTAGCGGCTGCGAAGGATTATATTACTGAAAATTATGGGACAGAGTATTCGGCTCAGAACGCAGAGCGGGCAAAAAGCGGGAAAAAAATCCAGGACGCGCATGAAGCAATCCGTCCTACGGATATTGCGCGGACGCCTGCCGCGGTAAAGGATTCCCTGAGCCGCGATCAGTTCCGTCTGTATCAGCTTATCTGGAGGAGATTTACTGCCAGCCGTATGGCTCCTGCCCGGTATGAGACGACCGCGATCCGGATCGGCGCTGCGGGATATCGATTCACGGTATCCGCGTCCCGCGTGCTTTTTGACGGATTTCAGAGCGTCTATACGGACAGCAG
>JAJQIE010000115.1 GCA_021199395.1 Lachnospiraceae bacterium
CGGGATGACTATGTATTTATTTAGTTGACAATTTACAAATAAATGTTACAATCTTTACAAACGGATTTGGGAAAGGGGGATTACTATGGACAACAAAGCCGCAGGACGCGATCAAATCGACTTGACACCGGAGCAAAGCCGCAGACTGGCTGAATTTTTCGCGGAAGATGATATGGATTATTACGAGCATGAGATTATGCATCTTCCTGAAGGAGAGCAGAAGGAATTCTTCCGGGATAATCCGAAGTTCATGCAGGAATATCTGGTGGATCATGATGCTGTTAGAGTCGACTTGCTACAGGATGACCTGTATCGGAGGGTCCTACGGACAATTCGGCAACAGGTAGTCTCAGTATAGGAAAAGAATACAGGAGGATGATTATGAATATAAGGAAGAATATTTCGGTTATAGTGGTAGCCAGTATGGTACTCAGTACATCAAGTTGCGCAAGAACTGAGTCAAATGATAATGTTGAAAATGCAATTATAAAAAAATGTTATGAGACATTACAGGAAACTTTATTAGACCCGGACTCTATTATTGTATATGATTGTTATGGGCATTATGATCAGTCTGAGGATATGGATTATAAAGAATGGGAAGAGGAGTTAAAAGGAACATTAGAGGAAAAAACTTATGATTTGTATACAGTATATATGTATATAGGTGCCACTAATAAAATGGGCGGAATTAGTGGCGAGCGTTATGTATATCAATTTGATGTATATGGGAACTATTTGGCAGATTGCAGCAGGAAAGAATATGAAGAAGCATTAGACGAAGGACTTGCAGGTGATATATATCAAGCCTGGGCAGGTATTGATATATCTGAAACATTGGCTGAAATACAGACATTGGAAGGTAATGCATCTACCGCATGGGATGATTGGACCGAATACACAGATTACATTAATTCGGATGAATTTGAAGATTTAGATTACGAAAAGATATTGAATAATCTTCCGGAAGATTATAAAATAACAGAACCTTTGACTGAAGAGGAAGACTGAGAATGACACTTATTAGATGCTCTAAATGTGGACTTACATGTGATCCGCAGCACAATGAGAAAAAAGGAGAAACGTATGAGCATAGTTCATGAAGGAAATAGTAGATTAGGATATTTTGGACATGATATTATTTGCTTAATTGCTAATGAAAAAAACGAAAGTGTTGAAACAATATTGGACCACATCTGGAAAGGTGACGTTGTACACTATATTGTCGATAAATACAAGGATTTTGAATATCTTGATGCTGCAACGTATGAACAGTACGACTATAGTAATCTTGAGATGATTTTTGGAAAGTATTACAATATAGAAATAACGCATGATGTAAAGCCGAGAATTGGCATTAAGGATTTAGAAAAGGATGGCCTGTTTATACTATTAGACATTATCCTTAAAGAATTATCAGGCGAATAATCCAAGCATTTTCCTGCACTGCGCAGTAAAAACCGTAAGTAAATGTTATGTTTTTCAGGGCGAATTTGAACAAAACGGCTTCTGGCGAAGAACTGGAAGGGCGGGAGTGTGAAGTCGATTTTCGAGCGAAAAATTTTTGTAAATAACATGGATGGCATAGGGGAGGGGAAAGTTTTGAACGAGACAAAAGATTCTGGTTGGAAACAAACATTAGCAAAAATAGATGTAGTAATAATTATTGTGTTAATACTATTCTTTTTTATTTGGATTTTTGGAGGAAATTCGAGCAATACGTCTTCGAGTTCCGGCCAGGTGAGGTGTTCGTATTGTGGCAAAGTAATCATGTACGATAACAGTCCAATACACTGTACAAAGGTGTCCTTAAATACATATACGTGTGATTACTGCAACAGCAAGAACAGAATAAAATAATGATAGAGGGTTCCGAATTATTCGGGATCCTCTTTTTCTATACACCTTTCTAATAATTTGGAAGGTGTATAAAAAAGTGGAGTCTTCTAATAATTCGAAGACTCCACGAAACCTTTAAGAAAGGAGTGTCAACATGACAGTATTAGATAGATTGCAGATGGAATTATCGAATCAGCAATACTTTAGCGATCAGCAGTATCAACAGTTCCTGCTTGAAAACGGGCTGCTTGCGGCTGACGACTTCGACAAGCCGACAATGTATCGGCAATTATTATTCACCGTCCTGGACGTGTTAGAGGCGATCTCGAACGACGTAGATCTGATGATGTCCATTACAACTGAATTTACAACTACATCTGCGGCGGCAAAGTGGCTCGAAAAGCGGATCGACCAGGTAAAGGACAAGATCGCGTCTCTGCCGGAAGATGAGGAGGAATACAGTTGTTTCTCGCTTATGTACACGCGCGATGATAGACGGGGGCCGCGCGCGTTGCCAGGGCTGAGATCTATAATATGATTTTCGCGGCAGAAATGTAACGCTTATGTATGCTGCAAATATATACTGAATCCGCGCGATATTTCCCCTTGACTTGCGTTATTGATGGGTGTAGAATGATGACAATTGAAGAAATAATCAAGCGTGTTCGTCTTGATTTAATCAAGCGAATATCCTTAAAAGTTGGCTTAAAATCAGCGTTTGTGAGCCGCTGTGGCGGAATTGGCAGACGCACTTGACTCAAAATCAAGCGGGTAATACCGTGCCGGTTCGAGTCCGGCCAGCGGCAT
>JAJQIE010000128.1 GCA_021199395.1 Lachnospiraceae bacterium
GTAGACGAGGATGACAACTGGGCTCTGAACAGCGCTGAAAATGTCGAAGCGATTGAGTACGCGATCAACCTCGTAAACCTTGGCTACACAAACAGCGACCCGGCGAACGATACCCGCTATGACCTGCAGGATATGTTTGGCGCGGGACAGATCGCGATGGTTATCGCTCCGAACAGCCTTCCGACCTACATCGCTGACGGCGGTTATGAAGTAAACTATGGCGTTGCATCCATCCCGACCAACACGGGTGAGTCTGTATCCGCAGGCGTTATGGACCGCTTTATGACATTTGACAACGGATATACAGATGAAGAGCTGGCTGCAATCACCACATTCTATGATTATTTCTTTGAGGATGAGCGCTACTCTGAGTGGGTATTGATGGAAGGCTTCCTTCCTGCGACAGAGGCTGGCGGCGAGGCTGTAGCGGCAGCGGATGAGAGCATGGCGGCATGGGTTGAGATCGTAGGCTCCAGCAAGTTCTATCCGACCGCAAAGACATAATGGGCGGATGTAAAGACTGGCGTTATCGATGTAGAGCAGCAGGCGCTTCTCGGAGGCGACGTACAGGAGCTTCTGGACGATCTGCAGGCTGAGATAGCCGGATAATCAAATCAGAATACCACGTTTTCGTTCATGATCCGTGGGGACGCGGCATAGAACCGCAGAGAAGCGGATGAGGTGAAACGGTTGCGGGAGCAGGGCTCTTGTAGTTCTGCTCCCGATTCATATACAGAAAACCCATTCTGCAGGTGGTGAGAAAATGAATAGGAAAAAAAGAATTTTTAATGTGATCGAGCCCTATCTCTGGCTTTTGCCAAGCATCGCGCTGATGGCAGTGTTTATCCTCGTTCCTATCTTTGAGGTGTTCAGGATTTCATTAAGCGACGTCAGCCGGGCCGGAATTATTAAAGGCTTTGCCGGACTGGATAATTTCAAAAAGGTTTTGCAGGGCTCTACGTTTAAAATCGTTTTGAAAAACACGGTGGTTTGGACTGTCTCCGTGGTAGGGCTTTCTACTCTGATCGGTTTTATTCTTGCACTTATGATGAACAATAGGTTCCGCGGACGCAAGATCGCCCGCGCGATCGTTGTCTTTCCCTGGGCGACCTCTCTGATTATTCAGGCTGGCGTCTGGAAGTTTATTATTGATACGGATTACGGTGCGCTGAATACGCTTCTGAAGCAGCTTGGTATCATAGAGCAGTCGGTAAACTGGACGCCGACTCCCGCCGCCTATTTTGCGTGGGAGTGCTGGGTCGGCATTTTTGTCACAGTACCGTTTGTGATGTTCTGTGTCCTCTCCGGGCTGCAAAGCATTGACGACGCCTACTATGAGGCCGCAAAGGTGGACGGCGCGACTTACTGGCAGCAGCTGTTCCAGATCACGGTTCCGCTCGTGAAGCCGTCGTTGACGGTCAGCACGGTATTGAACATCATTTATGTGTTCAACTCGTTCCCGATCGTGTGGACGATCACAAAGGGCGATCCTGCAAACCGAACGGATACTCTCGTTACATATCTGTATAAGCTTGCGTTTTATAATGGAAAATCTGGACAGGCCGCGGCCGTATCCGTGATCGGCTTTCTGATCCTCTGCGCCTGTGCTTCTGTCTATATGGTAATATCTCTGAGGAAGGAGGGAGACGATGAGTAAAGAGAAAGAAAATACATCTGTCAGAAAGGCAAAGACGCCTAAGCAGAAAGTGCTGAGAGTCTGCCTGTATGTCAGTATTATTCTTGTATCCCTGATTATCCTCTATCCATATCTGGTCATGTTTACGACTGCGCTTAAAAGCCGGGCGGAGATTTATGCCACCTCCGGTACGGTCTTTCCGGTGACATGGCTGTGGAACAATTTTGTGGACATCTGGTCAAAGGCACCCCTGCTGCGCTATTTTGCGAACTCGATCATTGTAGCGGGCGGTTCTACGCTGATCGCGATTCTGTGTGGGGTTCCGGCTGCCTACGCGCTGGCCAGGATGAAATTTAAAGGCCAGAGGTTTTTCCTTGGGCTGGTTATCGTATCGCAGATGTTTTCACCGGTGGTTTTGCTGATCGGTATCTACCGTGTGATGTCTACGCT
The DNA here is from genome assembly GCA_021199395.1 of Lachnospiraceae bacterium. Lineage (GTDB taxonomy): Bacteria > Bacillota > Clostridia > Lachnospirales > Lachnospiraceae > Choladousia. The sequence goes on from JAJQIE010000128.1 coordinate 2,087, forward strand.
GGGTCTGACGGACAGCCTGCTGGGACTGATCTTTATCAATGCGGCGTTTAACCAGGCGTTTGCGATCTGGCTTTTGAGGGGGACATTCGTGTCTATCTCCCCGGATATGGAACAGGCGTCGCGTATTGACGGCTGCAACAAGATACAGGCGCTTATAAAAGTGCTGATTCCGATGGCGGCTCCGGGTATCGTGACTACGCTGATCTTTATTTTTATAAATGCGTGGAACGAATACACGATTGCTCTTACTCTGATTTCTACGGATACCAGAAAGCCTCTGACGGTCGGTATCACGATTTTCAACGGATACAATATGATTGAGTGGCAGTATCTGTTTGCCGCCTCCCTTTTCGCGACGATTCCGGTTATCATACTGTTCATGTGTATTGAGAAGCATCTGGTCAGCGGGCTCGCCTCCGGCGGTGTAAAAGGATAAATTTCTACAAATAATATGTGAATACATTTAAAACAACTTGATGTATTGTGAATTCTGTGGTATATTTGGCTCAGTGATTGGTTCTGCGGGATTTTCAGGCATATTTCGAAAATTCGG
>JAJQIE010000220.1 GCA_021199395.1 Lachnospiraceae bacterium
GATTAATTATGCATGATTTATTGGAGAAGATTGCGAAGATCACTTCTTCTCTCCCGCGTGCAGAGAAGGCGATCGCAACGGCGCTGATAGAAAATCCGGAGGCAATTGAGAGGATGACGCTGGCTGAGATTTCGAGGGAATCCGGGACAAGCGAGGCGTCGATTGTCCGCTTTTGCAAGAGGCTCGGATACAGCGGTTATACTGCTTTGAAAAATGATTTTATTGTAAAAAATCATCAGAAAATCGATCATGTGGTTGCCATAGAAAATCATGATAATATGTCGATTATTTTGGAAAAACTGTATACGAGTAATCTGGAGATGCTGAGCGAGACCTTTGCGAACCATGAGAACCGGTATGAGGACGCCCTCCTGGCGCTGCTGAAAGCGAAGTCCATTCACTTTTTTGCGGTAGGGGACGCGTACGCGGTAGTCAGGCTGCCATATATAAAGTTCAGGCGTATCGGCATATACTGCACAGCGGAGGAGGATCCCGTGATGCAGATGATTACCGCAAGCAACCTGAGCAAAGACGATGTGGCGATTGCCGTGTCTTATGAGGGGCGCTCAAGGAATGTGGTTGAGTCCATGAAGATTGCGAAGGAAAGAGGGGCGACCACAATCAGTATTACGCGCAGAAGCAAATCCCCGCTTCTGGATTATACGGATATCCGGCTTCTGATCGCGGCGAATGATCTGACGGTGGGCCGGGATAAGATTACGAGAAGGATTTCCGACCAGTTCATACTGGAAGCGCTTTATCTGGGGTATGTGTCTAAAACGGAAAAGGATTACAGCGGACATATACGATATACGCAGCAGGCGATTGATAAAAATAAGATTTAGACAGTAATGGGGAGGTATCAATGTGTAAGCTGGCGATCTCACTTTTGGAAATGGACTATCAGTGTCTGGGAAGCGAACTGAAAAAAGCAGAAAAAGCGGGAATTGACCTGATTCATATTGATGTGATGGACGGCTCTTTCGTCCCCAGCCTGGGTATCGGACCTAAGCTGATTGAGAGGATACGCCCGGCGACCTCAAAGCAGTTTGACGTACATATGATGGTAAACGAGCCCGGCAGGTTTGTGAAGCGCATAGTGGAAGCGGGCGCGGATACGGTTGTCGTCCATTACGAGGCGTGCCGGGATCTGATGGATACCCTGCTGTATATAAAAAGCTTTGGCGTGAAGGCGGGGATTGCGCTTTGCCCGGAGACATCATGCGATGTGCTGAAAAGGGAGTATATACGGAAAGCGGACGTCATTCATCTGATGACAACGCCTCCGGGTATGGAAGGACAGAAGTTTATTCCGGACTCGCTGAATAAGATCCGGTATCTTCGTCAGAGGATAGACAGCTTTGCGGAGGATTGTGACATTGAGGTAGATGGAAATATTACGATGGAAAATGCGTACAGTGTCGCGGAGGCCGGCGCAACGGTGCTTGTGGCCGGAAGAGCTCTGGCAAGGGGAAATATGGCGGACAACATTCGAAGGCTGCGGATGATCACACAGAAAGCAGGGGAAGAATATGAAGTATGTAATTGGAATTGATCTTGGAACGAGCGCGACAAAGACCATACTGGTAGATGAAAACGGCGTGGTGCTGGCCTCCGCGGAGCAGTCCTATCCGATGTATCAGCCGCATAATGGCTGGGCGGAGCAGGATCCGAGGGACTGGAGAAAGGCCGTGCTCACTACGATTCAGGAGGTCGTTCAGAAGGCGGGCGTGCCTGCAGAGCAGGTGAAGGGGATCGGACTTTCCGGACAGATGCACGGTTCGGTGCTGCTGGATGAAAAGGGAGAGCCGATCGGGAATACGATTCTCTGGTGTGATCAGAGGAGCAGCAGGCAGGTGGATGAGATGCTTGAGCTTCTTCCGATGGAGGAGTGGCTGGCAATCACCGCGAATCCTCCGCTTGCGGCGTGGACAGCGGCGAAAATCCTCTGGATCAGGGAAAATGAGCCGGAAAAATTCAGTCAGTGTCGGCACATCCTTCTCCCTAAGGACTACATACGTTATGTTCTGACCGGTGTCTTTGCGACAGATGTCTCAGACGCGACGGGAATGCAGCTCCTTGATGTGAAGAACCGCTGCTGGTCGGATAAGGTTCTGGATACTCTGAACATTGACCGCGGTTTACTGGGGCAGCTCTATGAAAGCCAGGAGATCACAGGATATCTGCTTCCGGAGATCGCGGATATGTGCGGACTTACTACCGGGACTGCGGTAGTAGCGGGCGGGAGCGACAATGCCTGTGCCGCGGTCGGTACGGGTGTGGTGAATGAGGGACAGGCTTTTATCACTCTTGGCACCTCCTCTGTGGTGTACACACATTTTGACCGCTATATTTCCATACCGGAGGGCGGGCTGCATGTCTGTTGCTGCGCGGTTCCGGGAAGCTGGCATTCCATGGGAGGCCCCATGGCGGCAGGGCTGTCTATGGAGTGGTTCAAGGATAAGTTCTGTCAGGATCTGGTGCAGAAGGCGAAAGCGGAGAACCGTTCGATTTACGACAGGATCACGGAAATGGCGGCAGACATACCGATCGGAAGTGAAAAGCTGATTTATCTGCCATTCCTGATGGGTGAGAGCACGCCGCATATGGATCCACTGTACCGGGTCGGATTCATG
>JAJQIE010000113.1 GCA_021199395.1 Lachnospiraceae bacterium
ATGACTACCTCGTGAAGCTGCGGGCCAGGTAACACCTTCATAGCATCTTGTCTCAGATGATCCTATAAGCCCGCGCGCGTGTTTCTGCGGGGCAGGAAAGACCTGTACAACACTTTTACTCAGATGATTCAATAAGCCCGCGCGCGTATTCCTGCAGCAGGCTGTAAAGCTCTGAAAATCCGATCCCGTTTTCTCTGGAAAGCCTGCTGACGCTGTCATTTTCCGGATAAAACCGGGTAAGACCATTATAATCACAGCATTTGACGTCTGCGGCACCCCACGGCGTCCTGACGGAAACGACGCGCCGATTCAGCTTTGTGCGCTCCATGACCTGTCGGCGTATGCCGATAGTCGTCGTGTTCTGAAAAATAATGGATTCGAGAGCCGTTCGGATCTCCTGGCTGCAGAGCACTTTCAGGAGATAAGCCGGACGGTTTTTCTTCATGTAAACCGGAGTGTAAAAAACATCAAGAGCGCCGGATTCCATAAGCTGCTGCATTGTGAAAGCAAGCGCTTCCCCGGTACAGTCGTCTATGTTCGCTTCGAGGGCGAGAATGGTGTCGCCGTGGGCTGAGACAGGAGCACTGTCTGCTTCCGCGCCTGCACATGCATAGCTGTCCGCATGTGTGGAAGCTCCGCACAGCGCTTCACACGCATTTAACGGATCCTTCGCTTTGACTGATTTGACCATCATAGCCCGCAAAATGCCGGCAGTCGCATAGTCTCGTTTTCCAGCTCCATAGCCAACCCTGCAGATTTGGATTTGATCAGGCAATGTCTCGCCGGAACGTATGGCTGCGGCAATAGCCGCCCCGGTCGGCGTCACGAGCTCCCCCTGAATCCCGGTAAGCCTGAGCACCAGCCCTTCCTGCTCGGAAATTGCAGTAACTGCCGGAACCGGAACCGGAATCAGGCCATGCTGGCAGCGTATCTGTCCACATCCCTCCGCAAGCGCGGACACAATCACCTGATCCGGGTGAAGATTATCCAGACAAACCGCCGCTGCCACAATATCTACAATTGAATCGACCGCCCCTACCTCATGAAAATGTACCTCATTGATTCCTTTTCCGTGAACGCTGGCTTCCGCCCTTGCCAGAATTTCAAAAATACGGATGGCGAGATCGGCGGCATTCGCTGTCAAATGTCCGGCCCGGATAATTGCAATGATATCCTGCAGGTTGCGGGCGGTATGTGCGTGACTGTGTCCATGGAACTGATCTGCAGGTGTCGGCACTCCGTGAGAATCTTCCGCATATGCCGGAGCGCATTGGGAAACCTCAGTGTGGGCAGGAACAACCGGAGAAACTTCTGCATATGCCGGAGCGCACTGGGAAACCTCGGTGTGGGCAGGAGCATCCGAACAATCTCCTGTGAAAGCTGACATTTCCTGCGTATATTGATGCTCATTCTTTGCGCAGGCACAGAGGGCTTCGGAATGAGAGCTTGCGGCATCCGTATGACAGTGTGCAGCGTTACGGTGCTCACTCTCATGCGGACTTTTTGAGTCCTGAATATGAATTTCGTTGCAGCGCTCCGAGGTATGCGAACTTTGCGGGTCGTGAGCATGGCTGTCGCTGTGAAATTCGCTGAAATGCGAATTTTGCGGGTCGTGAGCATGGCTATCGCTGTGAAATTCGTTGAAATGCGAATTTTGCGGGTCATGAGCATGGCCTTTGCTGTGAGATTCGTTGAAATGCGAATTTTGTGGATTATGAGCATGGCTATCGCTTTGATATCCGGTGCCGTGCAGATATGTCATGTCGTGGTCATGATTTTCATGCTCTGCGTCCAGAACCACATGAAAATCACAGGCTCGGATTCCGGATTTGTAAACATCCTTTATTTCAATCGAATAGCCGGAAAGCGGCAGGCTGGAAAGAGCCTCTGTCAGTACATTACGGTCTGCTCCCAGATCCAGAAGAGCTGCAACCGTCATATCACCGCTGATACCGGAACTGCATTCCAGGTACAGGATCCTTTCATTCATGGTATTTCCTCCCCATGCTTTATAGTAGCGATTATATACATTGGTCTTCTGCGAAGAATGACCGCTGTATGCTATAGCACCTGTCCCATTATAAAGCAAACACTTTTTTTTTTCTACATTAATATTTCCGGATACGGGTAGCATCTTTTTTGTGGCACACTAGCTCGGATACCTGTCCCGATTTTTCCGGAAGAGACATTGAAAAAAATTAAAAAAACTGATATACAGAAGCCCGTGTTGTGCGCTATAATGAGGTTCGTCAGAAATAGAGAAAAATTGACAGGGCAGCTTATCTCAAAAGGTGGATTCGAGAATACTCATATCGCGGCCGGAAAAATTTCATCCGGCACAGAATAGCCTCCTGATCTGGAGGAAATACTTTTGTCAGGAAAAAGGAAAGGAAGGATTTTTATGATTGAAATCAATACTCAGGAACAATTTGATCTGGAAATACTCAAAGCAGATAAACCCGTGCTGACAGACTTTTACGCAGACTGGTGCGGGCCATGTAAGGCGCTTGCTCCTCTGATTGATTCCCTGGATCAGGAAGCCGACGGCTATCTCGTAGCAAAGGTAAATGTGGACAAGCTTCCAGAGCTTGCACAGCAGTACAGGGTAGCTTCGATTC
>JAJQIE010000338.1 GCA_021199395.1 Lachnospiraceae bacterium
ACTATGTGGATATCCACATTGCAATGTTTGAAAAAATGTACTACAAGCGTCTGAAAGCCTACAGGCAGATCGGATATGATATCTATCAGGGCGCTTCTGCGGAGGTCATAAGCCAGGAAAACTCTGTGCAGCGAAATTCGATATTTGGAATTGACAATTATTTTGAAGTATATAAAAGTGATTTGCTTGCCGCGAAAAAAGAAATCATTCTCGCAAGTCCGGCAATCAGCCGCAAAAAAGTAGATGAACTTACCACATTGCTGCGCGAAAGGCAGGAGAGCGGACTTCGGGTGATTATTGTTACATGGAAACCAGACCGATATGGTTATGGCGACAGTGCGTACTGGATGGAACTTCAGGAGGAAATGCGCCAAAATGGATTTGAAATGAATCTGGTCGAAGAATACTGCGAACGGTACTGTGTCATTGACCGCGAAGTGGTATGGTATGGCAGCGTAAATTTTCTTGGAAAGGAAGACGCTGAAGACAACCTTATGCGCGTGAGCAGTCAGGAAATCGCTGCAGAGCTTCTGGAGCTGACATTTGGTGCGGCGAAATAGTATATATAACAGGGGAAGAAAAAACAGGTATTATGATTACGGAAAGCAAATATCCAATAGTAGAGAATGCATATTCACAAAATACAAGTAGCGTTTTCCCGAATACTTCATATGATAAAGAAAACCATTTTAAAGGATTATCATATGAAAAAGAAACAAATCATGGCGGCAGTTTTTTCTCTGATACTAGCGTTCGGGAATCCTGCAGCCGCTTTCGCTATGGATGAGGCAGCTTTATCGGAGACGGAGTCTGCTGTAGCAGAAACAGAGCAGGAACTTACCACCGTCACTTTAAACGAAGTGGCTCATTCAATTTTCTACGCACCGCAGTATGTGGCGATTGAACTGGGTTACTTTGAGGAGGAGGGCATCAACCTGACGGTTGTGACGGGTTTCGGCGCGGATAAGACGATGACTGCGCTGATTTCCGGTGAGGCGGATATCGGGTTTATGGGTTCGGAGTCTTCGATTTATACCTACAGCGGCGGCGCGGCGGACGCACCGGTCAATTTTGCGCAGCTTACACAGCGCGCCGGGAATTTTGTGGTTGCCAGAGAGGATACCGATGATTTTAAGTGGAGTGATCTGATTGGAAAAGACGTTTTGGGAGGGCGTGCAGGTGGCATGCCGGAAATGGTTTTTGAATATGTTCTGAAGCAGAATGGCATTGATCCATCCGAGGTGAATATCAATCAGTCCATTGATTTTGGGTCTACCGCAGCGGCATTTTCCGGCGGACAGGGGGATTATACGATCGAGTTTGAACCGAGTGCGACCGCGCTGGAGCAGGAGGGCGTCGGCTATGTAGTGGAATCGCTTGGCACAGAGTCCGGTTATGTACCCTATACGGCGTACTGCGCGAAGAACGGCTATATTGAGGAGCATCCGGAGGTTATCCAGGCGTTTGTAAATGCTCTGCAAAAAGGCATGGATTATGTCAATTCTCATACGCCGGAGGAGATTGCTACGGTCATCGCGCCGCAGTTTACGGAGAGCGATGAGGAAACCATTGCCAGGATTGTAGCGCGATATTATGATCAGGATACCTGGAAGGATAATCTGATTTTTGAAGAAGAAAGCTTTGAACTGCTTCAGGATATACTGGAGAGCGCGGGAGAGCTGGCGGAACGCGTCCCCTATGAGGCGCTTGTGACGACAGAGTTCGCGGAGGCTGCGACAGAGTAACACATTAATTTGCTTTCGCATCCGGATTGCGCGCAAGGCTCCGGGTGCGAAAGATGTTTTGCCGGACGGTTGTCGGTTATTTTGATTGACAGTAGAATTTTCCATTGGTACAATGATAAATAAGAATCTGGAATTCAGAGGTAATCGTGTGCGTAAATCGGATGAACCATATCAATTGTTTTATGTGTCCGCGATTACGGAAACTATATCAGGAAGAAAAGAGGAAAGAACGATGAGCGATTATAAAATAGGCACCCGATGTGTTCAGGGCGGTTATACGCCGGGAAACGGAGAACCGCGTCAGATCCCGATTGTGCAGTCTACCACATTCCGCTATGCGACAGGAGAGGATATGGGGAAGCTCTTTGATCTGGAGGCAAGCGGATATTTTTACACCCGGCTGCAGAATCCGACAAATGATTATGTGGCGGCTAAGATTACCGAGATGGAGGGCGGCACAGCCGGAATGTTGACTTCATCCGGACAGGCGGCCAACTTTTTTGCCCTGTTTAACCTCTGTCAGTGCGGCGATCACATTGTCGCGTCCTCTTCGATCTACGGAGGCACATTCAATCTCATTTCTGTCACAATGGCAAAGATGGGCATTGAGGCGACCTTTGTCAGTCCGGACGCGGGAGAGGAGGAGCTGAATGCGGCTTTCCGGGAAAATACGAAGGCTGTATTTGGCGAGACGATCGCGAATCCGGCTTTGACTGTGCTGGATATAGAAAAATTTGCAAAGGCGGCGCATGAACATGGCGTACCGCTGATTGTGGACAACACCTTCCCGACCCCGGTAAACTGCCGCCCGTTCGAGTGGGGAGCGGATATTGTCACACATTCAACGAGCAAGTATATGGAC
>JAJQIE010000223.1 GCA_021199395.1 Lachnospiraceae bacterium
ATGCGTGTCCCGCCAGATTGAAATATGTATGGTTGGTCATGTTTGCGATCGTATCTTTATCCGATGTCGCTTCATAGTGGAAAACCAGTTCATTCTCATCCGTCAGCGTATAGGTCATCGTAGCGTCAAAGTTGCCCGGAAAGCCATTCTCGCCATCCGGAAGCAGGATGTGAAAAGCAATGCTGTTGGCTTCCTCATCTATGCCTGCTACTTCCCATTTGCGCTTATCCGCTCCGTCCGGGCCACTGTGAAGGTTATTATCATTGTCATTAATCGGAAGCTGGAAGGTTTCCTCTCCTATTGTGAAACGTCCCTTGTCGATACGGTTGCCGACAGGAGCGATCACAGCGCCAAAAAAGCAGCCGCCGTCAAGGTATTCCTGCGGCGTGTCATAGCCGAGCACGACGTCGACCGGATTTCCATCGCGATCCGGGACAAGCAGGCTGACCAGAGAAGCGCCCAGCTCCGTCACAATCATTGTCATTCCATTTTTATTTGTGAAAGAGTAGAGAGATACCTCTGCTCCTTCCGGCAATGTGCCAAATAGCTTTTTTTCCATTATTTATTTTCTCCCATTTAAGGCGAATGCCGCCGGGGAAGCCGCAAACCGCAAACGATATGGCGACGTCCCCGGCAGCAAATCTCATCTGTTGCTGTCTTCTGCTGTATTTCAAGGTAAAACGACTAAAGTCGTTTACTATAATACCGGCTGTTTCTGTTTTTTGTTCTCCATTAAGCGAATGGATTCTCTGTGCGGTAAGGAACGCTCGCCGGATGATTGTAACCAATCTCATCCGGGCATACGCCGATAAGCTTGAATACCTCGTACAGAGCCTTTCCATGATGGCCGAATGCCACCGCGCCGTGATGCGGATAGTTCCCCTCGATCAGTACATGACGATAGAAACGTCCCATCTCCGGAATCGCGAAGATACCTACGCCGCCGAAGGAGCGTGTCGCTACCGGAAGCACCTCGCCCTGTGCCACATATGCGCGAAGCTTTGAGTCCGCAGTGCTCTGCAGACGGAAGAAGGTGATGTCGCCCGGAATAATATCTCCCTCAAGTGTGCCGTTTGTCACCTCTACCGGAAGGCTGCGAGCCATGATCTTCTGATATTTCATCGTGCAGGAGGTCAGCTTCTGTGAGCAGGTGTTGCCACAGTGGAAGCCCATGAAGGTATCCTTCTGCGTGTAGCTGAACTTACCCTTGATATCCTCCTCATAAATATCTGCCGGAACAGTATTATTGATATCAAGCAGCGTAACAATATCGTCGCTGACGCAGGTACCGATAAACTCGCTGAGAGCACCGTAAATATCCACCTCACAGGATACCGGAATGCCTCTTCCGGTCAGGCGGCTGTTCACATAGCATGGTACGAATTTAAACTGCGTCTGGAATGCCGGCCAGCATTTCCCGGCGATCGCCACATACTTGCGGCTGCCTTTGTGATCCTCCACCCAGTCAAGCAGGGTCAGCTCATACTGCGCCAGCTTTGCGAGAATTTCCGGTTTTTTATTACCCTCTCCAAGCTCCGCTTCCATATCCTTTACCACATCCGGGATACGCGCATCGCCCTCGTGATTGTTGAAAGCTTCAAACAGATCCAGCTCGGAGTTCTCCTCGATCTCAACGCCAAGATTATAGAGCTGCTTGATCGGTGCGTTGCATGCCAGGAAATTCAGCGGGCGCGGACCGAAGCTGATAATTTTCAGATTCTGCAGACCGACTACCGCGCGAGCGATCGGCACAAAATCATGAATCATATCCGCGCACTCATCCGCTGTCCCCACCGGATATTCCGGTATGTAGGCCTGAATATTACGAAGCTTGAGATTATAGCTGGCATTGAGCATACCGCAATACGCGTCGCCACGGCCGTCAGCCAGATCCTTCCCTGACTCCTCCGCCGCCGCTACGAACATTTTCGGTCCGTCAAAATATTTTGCGAGAAGCGTCTCGGAAATCTCCGGTCCAAAGTTCCCCAGATATACTGCCAGAGCGTTGCATCCGGCTGCCTTAACGTCTTCAAGCGCCTGCATCATATGGATTTCACTCTCTACGATACAGACCGGACACTCATAGATATCCGCCTCGTCGTATTTCGCTTTGTACGCCTCTACCAGAGCCTTTCTTCTGTTGACGGAAAGAGACTCCGGGAAGCAGTCACGGCTTACCGCGACAATACCGATTTTTACCTTTGGAATGTTTTGCATTTGTTTTTCCTCCTTTTATATCGTAAACGACATAAGTCGTTTTACTTTGCGCCAGATGCAAGACTGCGAAAGCAGCCAATCCTCATGCGTCCATGTATATCCTGCCGTTTCCTTCAGCTTATGATATCAAAGAGCGGTTTGCAGGTCGGATATACCTGTCTGAACTGTGCGTATCGCTCCTCATATTTCGCTGCCAGCGCTTCTTCCGGTTCAATAGTGTCGACCACACGGACAAGCTTTGACGCCGCCTCTTCGACGGACGCGTATTCCCCGCAGCCAACCGCCGCAAGCATCGCACCCCCCAGTCCGGGGCCTTCTTCACTCTCAATCCCATCCACCTTCAGGTTCAGGACATTCGCTATGATTTTCTTCCAGAGCGGACTTT
>JAJQIE010000062.1 GCA_021199395.1 Lachnospiraceae bacterium
CACATGGACATAAATAACGAGGAGGAAACCGCGCTCCCCTGTAAGTTTCGGCTGTATACGTTCCAGAACAATTCCATCAGCATTTATGCGATCAATTTCATCGACAATCAGCTGGTGATCGACGCGTCTCTTCCCGCGCTGCCCGTGGACTGGCTCCCTTATCTTGGGGTGACGGCCACGGGGGCGGAGACAGAACCGCGGGAGGTCTACAACATCACCCGGTGCTTCGGGCAGATTGTCGCCAGGGCGTATATGTTCCGGGCCCGTATGGATCTGGCGCGCAAAAAAGACACGCAGAGCATCCGTTTCAGCGTTACCCTTCTGAACCGCTCCTATGTGATGCCGCTGACCTTCTCAAAGCCGGCAGCCCGGCTGCATGCCTCGGTAAAGGAAAGCTACTGGCTGTTTGGCGGAAATCGTCTTCTCACCTGCGATGCGTCCGGCAGGCGGCTGAATATCCGGAAATGCTCCAGGCATGAGCTGATGGTTACTGAGGCGAATTATTGCAACGCCATTAAGCATGACGCCACGCTGACAGACGATCAGAAGCAGGAGCTCATCAGTCTGCGGAAGGATTACTGGGAAGCCCGTTTTTCCGGGGAGAAGGCTTCCACGCCGAACGCTTCCAGGCCGATATGGATCACATATGACAAGCTTTATAAGGGCGGCGACAACGGGGAATACCTGTATCATTACGTTCGTGACAATTGCCCGGATATCGACATGTATTACGTACTCAGTGAGGATTCTCCGGATTATCTGCGCCTGCGGGACGACAGCCATGTGCTCGTCCATAAAAGCCGCCGCTGCAAGGAGCTTGCGCTTCGCGCCGATATTATCCTTGCGACACATGTAAATGCGCTGCGCTACTGTGGCCTTACGGAGACATATGAGGATAAATACCTGAGAAACCTGAGCAACGGCAGGGTCGTCTGCCTCCAGCATGGCCTTACGACGCAGGAGCTTGCCATTTTCCAGAACAGCCTGTTTGACAATACCAGGCTTTACCTGTGCGCCTCCAGATATGAAATTGCCAACCTTTTGCAGCCGGTTTACGGGTATGAGGAAAGCCAGATGCGGCTTTGCGGGCTGGCGCGGTATGACGGGCTGGTCAGCCGCAGCCGGAAGCAGATCCTGATCACCCCTACATGGAGAAATTATGACGCGAACGGTGGGATCGCTTTCCACAAAAAAACGCATACGGATTATTTCAGGCAGAGTGATTATTTCAGAATATACAACACGCTGATCAACGATCCTCGTCTCATTTCCTGCGCGAAGCAGTATGGCTACCGTGTGATTTTCCTGCTGCATCCCGCCATGAGCTCACAGATGGAGGATTATGACAGAAATGAGTATGTCGAGCTCGTTGCCGCCGCGGGAGATCTGAATTATGAGAAAATTCTCACGGAATCCGCTCTTATGGTTACTGATTATTCCGGAGTGCAGTTTGACTTTGCCTATATGCGGAAACCGGTTCTCTATTATCACCCGGAGGCGCTTCCGCCGCATTATCCGGAGAGCAGATTCTTTCAGTATAAAACGATGGGATTCGGTCCGGTGCTCACAGAGCATGGCGATCTGATCGAACAGATCTGCGCCTATATGGAAAATGACTGCCAGATGAAACAGGAATACCGCGATCGTGCGGATGATTTTTTCGCGTTTCGGGATACGGACAGCTGCAGGCGCATCTATGAGGCGGTCGCGGATTTTATGAAGGAAGACGATTATCTGCAGGCCTTTCAGATGAAAAAACAGGATGCTCTTGACACCCTGGCGCTGGAGGATGCGCAGGAGAAGGCGCGGGACAAAGCGCAGATCAAAGCATTAAACAAGGCGCTGGAGGACGCGCGGAAATCCAATGAGAAGCTGGAGCAGCAGGCTGGCGCGCTAAAAGCCTCCTGGTCCTATCGGCTGGGGCACGCGCTCGTGCTGCTGCCCGGAAAAATCAAACGCCTTTTGGAATAATCATCTTCTGTGTAACGATGTTCTTTTTGAATTTAGTGGAGTAACGAACATCAATCATATTCAATCCTCCAGTAATTCAGCAAAAAGATCATCTGTGGAACCGGAAAATTTATGACCGCCACCATTTTGTAATTCTGCTATGGCTTCGAGTGTTTCATCGTTTGGTATAAATTCCGGATATACATCTACGCCAGATAACTCACCGAGATTTGCGAGAATGTTGACAACAAAGATCATTTTATCCTCTGGCAGCCGGTCAATCATTGTTTTTGCTATTTCCTGATAACTCATAATTGCACCTTCCTTCCTGTGGTTATGTGGGCTGAGTGTCACGTTGCATTTTTTCGTCAATAGCCAATTTGATATAGCTATTGACAGGCATAGCGGCGGCAGTGGCGGCTGTTTTGATTTCCTCATATTTCTCTTTCTGAACATCAAGAGGTATTCGTTTTAGATTTTCACGTGCATATTTATACATGCTTTCTTTTCGCTGGTCAGATAGGGGCATTGCTTCACCTGCTTTCATTTGGATTTCGGTGGAACTGAACAGCCTTACAAAGGCACTTTCTTCACCTTGCGATGATATTATAGCAGATAGTCCATGATATGTGCATATAT